>NZ_RHQO01000016.1:0-91438 GCF_003935475.1 Pseudomonas sp. p99-361
GCGCGGGCGGCGCTCAATCTCACAGGCACTGAAGATGCAGCGGCTACCCTTGCCAGAAACCATAGAATCTCCCACAGGTGAGAGCGGCTTAAGCCGCGAAGAGGCCGGTACTGGCAATGCACAAGTGTCAGGTCGCCGCCTTCCTCCGAGGCTGACGCGGTTTGCCAGCCGCCGGCTTGCTCCCAGTCGGTTTGCTTTTTCCAGCACCGCTACGCCGCTTCTTCTTCCACGGCGGCGCCGCCCCGGCTGCCGGCCCGCTGATGGTCATGCGCATACCCTGGCAACGCTCCACCAACTTGCCCATCCATGCCGACTGCCGGGCGACGAAGTCTTGCAGGCTCATCTCGCCACTCTGCACCATGTCCAGGGCCTGCTCCCAGATGGCCGTCGTGCCTGGGTCGGCGATGGCACGGGGCACGGCGTCGATCAGGCTGAACGCGGCAGGCGTGGCCGACAATGCCTTGCCGTTCTTCACCAGGTAGCCGCGGTCTAGCAGCCCCTGGATGATGCTCGCCCGAGTGGCCTCGGTGCCGATGCCGGTGGTTTCCTTGAGCTTTTGTTTCAGCCGCGGGTCGTCCACCAGCTTGGCGACGTTCTTCATTGCCTTGATCAGGTCGCCCTCGGTGAAGGGCTTGGGTGGCTGGGTCCACAGGTCTTTGAGTTGCAGGCCTTGCACGCTGCAGTCCTGGCCTTCGCGTAATGCTGGCAGCACCTGGGCGGGGGGCGCCTCGCGGCCTTTGCTCGGGGTCAGGGCTTCGGGCAGGGCGCGGCGCCAGCCGGGCTCGACGATCTGCTTGCCCACCGCGCGCAGGGCATGGCCCGCGCAGTCGAAGTCGGCCTGGGTGCGGTCGAACTCGTGGTTGGGCAGGAACTGCGCCAGGTAGCGGGCGCGGATCAGGGTGTACACCGCCTTGTACTTGGCTGGCAGGCGCGCCGGGTCGCTGGCAGCGGCAGTGGGGATGATGCCGTGGTGGGCGCTGACCTTGGCGTCGTTCCAGGCCCGCGAGCGGCGTTGCGGCTCGAGGTAGGGCTGCAGGGGCGCCAGGCTGGCATCGGCCCGTTGCAGGGCGGCGAGGATGCCTGCTGCCTCGGCGTGCTGGCTTTGTGGCAGATAGCCACAGTCGCTGCGCGGGTAGGTGATCAGCTTGTGGGTTTCGTACAGCGCCTGGGCGATGTCGAGGGTTTCCTGGGCGCCGAGGCCGAATTTTTTCGAGCACAGCTCTTGCAGGGTACCGAGGTCGAAGGGCAATGGCGCTGCTTCGCGCACGCGCTCGGTGGCCACCTTCATGGCCCTTGCGGTGGCGGCCTGGCCGATATCGGCAGCCGCTCGTTGCGCCAGTGCCTCGTTCAGGCAGCGCCCCTGGTCGTCACAGGCGTCTTCCGGCGCCCGCCATTGCGCGTTGAAACCCTGGCCGGCGTGTTCCAGTTGCACGTCGATAGCCCAGAACGGCACCGGCACGAAGTTCGCGATGCTGCGGTCGCGGTCAACCACCAGGCGCAAGGTGGGCGTTTGCACCCGACCCACGGGTAGCACGCCCTGGTAGCCGGATTGCCGGCCCAGCAGGGTGAACAGCCGGCTCATGTTCATGCCGATCAGCCAGTCGGCGCGCGAGCGGCCCAAGGCGGAATGGTACAGGTTGAGGGTTTCGTGCCCCGGCAGCAGGCGCGCCAGGGCCTTGCGAATGGAGGCGTCGTCCAGCGCCGACAGCCACAGGCGCTGCACCGGGCCACGGTAGCGACAATGCTCGACCAGCTCACGGGCGATCATTTCCCCTTCACGGTCGGCGTCGGTGGCAATTACCAGCTCGCGCGCTTCGCCAAGCAGGCGCTTGACCGCCTTGAACTGGCTGGCGGTCTTGGGTTTGACCAGCATCTTCCATTTGTCTGGAATGATCGGCAGGTCGGCCAGGTTCCAGCGCTTGTAGCGTTCGTCGTAGCTGTCGGGCGGGGCGGTTTCCAGCAGGTGGCCGATGCACCAAGTTACGCAGACGTCGGTGCCTTGCCAGCAGCCGTCGCCCTTGCGGGTGGCGCCGAGCACTTTGGCGATGTCTTTTGCCTGGGAGGGTTTTTCGCAGAGGAACAGGCGCATGGCCGGGAACGCTTCATCGGGGAATGATGAGCACTAGGATGCGCAAGCAGGGGCGCGGAGGCAAGTTTTATCTGGATGGATGTACAGCTTTTTGTGAGCGAGCATGTCACCTGCCTTTACCGGCCTCTTCGCGGGTTACCCGCGAAGAGGCCGGTAAAGGCTATGGGTCAGGGGCGCGAGTCGCGCACCATGTCTACGTGCGGGATGCCGGCTTCGAGGAACTCTTCGCTGACTACGCGGAAGCCCAGCCGCTCGTAGAACGGCGTGGCGTGGACCTGGGCGCTGAGCATCTGCTGCTTCAGATCACGGTTCTGCGCTTCGACGATCACCGCATTCATCAGTGCGTCACCCACCTTCAGCCCGCGCCAGTCCTTCAATACCGAGACCCGGCCGATGGTGCCATCGGGCAGCAGGCGGGCGGTGCCGATCGGATAGTCCCCTTCCAGGGCCAGGAAGTGGACGGCGGTCGGATCTTCCGAGTCCCATTCCAGCTCCGGCGGCACGTGCTGTTCGGCGATGAACACCGCTTCACGGATACGGCGGATGTCGGCGTTGTCCTTGTGCCAGTCGGCGAGGCGCACACGAATCTTATTCATTGGCGAATCCCAGGCTTCCTTGTTTCACCAGCTGCTGTACCAGCATAAGGCCATCTTCATCCTGCAGCCATTCGCCGAGGTTGTCGATGTGCAGGGCGTCGGCCGCGCACACCAGTTTCAGCAGCTCGCGCAGCTTGCCAGGCAATGGGCAGCTGCGGCCGCTGGCGAACAGCAGCAGGTCGTCTTCGAATTCCGACCAGGCCAGGCGGGCACTCGGGTTGCGGATCAGGATGGCGCCTTGCTCCAGCGCATCGACCAGCTCCTCTTCGCTCAGCTCTTCACCGACGATCTGTTCCGGGTAGCGCGGCTCGGTCATGAACTGGCCAAACCAGGTCAGCAGCAGGTCCTTGTCGTTCATGTGCTTGTCGAGCAGCGCCTTGAGGCGGTCGAGGGCGTCATGCTGGATCTGGTGCGGGTCGCTGGCAGGCTGGGCGTCGGCGTCGCTGTAGCGCTCTTCGTCGGGCAGGAACTGGCCGAGGAAGTCGGTGAAGTGGGTGAGTACTTCGGCGGCGCTAGGGGCACGGAAGCCAACCGAGTAGGTCAGGCACTCGTCCACGGCAACGCCGTAGTGGGCCAGGCGTGGTGGCAGGTACAGCATGTCACCTGGCTCCAGGGTCCATTCTTCGCCCTGCTCGAACTCGGCCAGGATACGCAGGTCGGCATGCTCCAGCAGCGCGCTGTCGCTGCTGCACATCTGGCCGACCTTCCAATTGCGCTGGCCGTGGCCCTGCAACAGGAACACGTCGTAGTTGTCGAAGTGCGGGCCAACGCTGCCACCAGGGGCAGCGAAGCTGATCATCACATCATCGATGCGCCAGCTGGGCAGGAAGCGGAAGTTCTCCAGCAGCTCGGCGACTTCCGGAACGAACTGGTCGACGGCCTGTACCAGCAGGGTCCAGTCTTTTTCCGGCAGCTCGGCGAAGGTGTCTTCGGTGAACGGGCCACGGCGCAGTTCCCACGGGTGGGCGCCATGCTCCAGCACGATACGCGACTCGACTTCTTCCTCCAGGGCCAGGCCAGCCAGCTCGTCGGGGTCGATTGGGCTGATGAAGTCCGGGAAGGCCTGGCGCACCAGCAGCGGCTTTTTCTGCCAGTAGTCGCGCATGAATTCGCGGGCCGAGATGCCGCCGAGCAGCTGCAGTGGAGTATCAGGATTCATGTTCAACCTATTGAAAAAACGTAATTTTCGTACGGGAATAAAAACGCCCGGCCAGGCCGGGCGTTGTATGCGGCGGTCCGCTTAGACGCGTTTGGCCTGGGCTGCCGCGTTACCGATGTAGGTAGCAGGGGTCAGCAGCTTGAGCTCGGCCTTGGCTTCGGCTGGCATGTCCAGGCCGTCGATGAAGGTCAGCAGCGCTTGTGGGGTGATGCCCTTGCCACGGGTCAGCTCTTTGAGCTTTTCGTAGGGGTTTTCGATGTTGAAGCGGCGCATCACGGTCTGGATCGGTTCGGCCAGCACTTCCCAGCAGGCGTCCAGGTCGGCGGCGATGCGGGCTTCGTTCACTTCCAGCTTGCCGATGCCTTTGAGGCTGGCTTCGTAGGCAATGACGCTGTGGGCGAAGCCCACGCCCAGGTTGCGCAGCACGGTGGAGTCGGTCAGGTCACGCTGCCAGCGCGAGATTGGCAGTTTGCTGGCCAGGTGCTGGAACAGGGCGTTGGCGATACCCAGGTTGCCTTCGGAGTTTTCGAAGTCGATCGGGTTGACCTTGTGCGGCATGGTCGACGAGCCGATTTCGCCGGCGACGGTCTTCTGCTTGAAGTAGCCCAGCGAAATGTAACCCCATACGTCACGGTCGAAGTCGATCAGGATGGTGTTGAAGCGGGCGATGGCGTCGAACAGTTCGGCGATGTAGTCGTGTGGCTCGATCTGGGTGGTGTACGGGTTGAACTGCAGGCCCAGCTCGTCTTCGATGAAGGCGCGGGCGTTGGCCTCCCAGTCGATCTGCGAGTAGGCCGACAGGTGGGCGTTGTAGTTGCCCACGGCGCCGTTGATCTTGCCCAGCAGCGGTACGGCGGCAACCTGGGCGATCTGGCGCTCCAGGCGGTACACGACGTTGGCCAGTTCCTTGCCCAGTGTGGTCGGCGAAGCCGGCTGGCCGTGGGTGCGCGACAGCATCGGCACGTCGGCGTGAGCGTGGGCCAGGGCACGAATGGCCTCGGCGATCTGGCGCATCAGCGGCAGCAGCACGTCGTCACGGCCAGCACGCAGCATCAGGGCGTGGGACAGGTTGTTGATGTCCTCGCTGGTGCAGGCGAAGTGGATGAACTCGCTGACCTTGGCCAACTCAGGCAACTGGGCGGCCTGCTCCTTGAGCAGGTATTCGATCGCCTTGACGTCGTGGTTGGTGGTGCGCTCGATTTCCTTGACGCGCTCGGCGTGCTCAAGCTTGAAATCGCTGGCCAGGGTGTCCAGCAGGGCGTTGGCCTCGGCGGAGAACGCGGGCACTTCGCCAATTTGCGGGTGGGCGGCCAGGCGCTGCAACCAGCGCACTTCGACCAGGGCGCGGAAACGGATCAGGCCGAATTCGCTGAAGATGGGGCGCAAGGCCTGGGTTTTGCCGGCGTAACGGCCGTCTACAGGGGAAACCGCAGTGAGCGAAGAAAGCTGCATGGGGTGTTCTCGGACAGTCAGGCTTTTGGAAGGGCGCATATCATACATGAAAAAGGCAGGCGGCGAGCTTCAAGCTGCAAGTAGCAAGTAAAAGCCGACGTGCTGCTTCTGCTTGCTGCTTGCTGCTTGCTGCTTGTAGCTTAGAGCTTGCAGCTTACCCTCGCATCATGTCGTACAGCTCGTTCAGCAGTTTGCGCCGGCTGAACACCAGTTGCCAGCGGTGCCCGCCCAGCTGGCGCCACAGGCGCGCGGCGCGGATGCCGGCGAGCAGCAGGGCGCGGATTTTCGAGGCGTTGCTGGCCTGCTGCAGGAAGCGCATGTCCCCGTGTACCTGGATGCGCTGGCGCAGGGTGCTCAAGGTGTCCTGGTACAAGGCTCCGCTGGAAGCGATGACATTTTCGTGAACCAGGCCGAAATGATCGGCCTGCGACTGGATTTGTGGCAGGCGGTTGCCGATGGTGTCGAGCAGGTCGCCGCGCTTGTTCAACTGGCGCTCCAGGCCCAGCATCGACAGGGCGTAGCGCAGGGGCTCGCGCTGCAGGCTGCTGGGGTCGCGCTCCAGGGCGCCGACCAGCGCGCGATAGCCATCGCGCAGGTTCAGGTCGTCGCCGCCGAACACTTCCAGGGTGTCTTTGGGGTCGCGTACCAGCAAGCTGCCCAGCATGCAGCCGATGTTGGCCTCGCTGGCCTGGCCGGTGCGGGCGATGCGGTCAACCAGTACGGCTGCCTGGAAGACGCCGCCCAGGGCAATCAATTGCTCGCGCAGTGTGCTCATGCCCGCGGGCTCCACGGCTCGGCCGCCTCGATCACGCCACCACCCAGGCACACCTCGCCATCATAGAACACCACCGACTGGCCCGGCGTCACGGCGCGCTGGGGCTCGTCGAACACGGCGCGGTAGCCGCCGTCGGTCAGCGCCAGGGTACAGCGCTGGTCGCTCTGCCGGTAGCGTACCTTGGCGGTGAGCTGGCGCGGGCTGCTCAGGTCTACCGGGTTGACCCAGAAGATTTCCGACGCGAGCAGGGCGCGGGAGAACAACCATGGGTGTTCGTTGCCCTGGCCGACCACCAGCACGTTGCGGGTCAGGTCTTTGTGCAGCACGTACCAGGGCTCGTCACCGGCGTCCTTCAGGCCGCCGATACCCAGGCCCTGGCGCTGGCCGATGGTGTGGTACATCAGGCCATGGTGGCGGCCGATCACCTCGCCTTCGGTGGTTTCGATATTACCTGGCTGGGCGGGCAGGTACTGCTTGAGGAAGTCGCTGAAGCGGCGTTCACCAATGAAGCAGATGCCGGTGGAGTCCTTTTTCTTGGCGGTGGCCAGGCCGTGTTTTTCGGCAATGGCGCGGACCTCGGGTTTTTCCAGTTCGCCCACCGGGAACAGCGTGCGGGCGATTTCCTTGCCGCCAACGGCGTGCAGGAAATAGCTCTGGTCCTTGTTCGGGTCCAGGCCTTTGAGCAGTTCGGTAACGGCGCCGGTGTCGCGGCGGCGTACATAGTGGCCGGTGGCAATCAGGTCTGCACCCAGCGACAGGGCGTAGTCGAGGAACGCCTTGAACTTGATTTCGCGGTTGCAGAGGATGTCCGGGTTGGGCGTGCGGCCGGCCTTGTACTCTTCGAGGAAGTGCTCGAACACGTTGTCCCAGTACTCGGCGGCGAAGTTGGCGGTGTGCAGCTTGATACCGATGCGGTCGCACACGGCCTGGGCGTCGGCCAGGTCTTCACGGGCGGTGCAGTATTCGGTGCCGTCGTCTTCTTCCCAGTTCTTCATGAACAGCCCTTCCACCTGGTAGCCCTGCTCGATGAGCAGAAGGGCGGAGACGGAAGAGTCCACGCCGCCGGACATGCCGACGATGACGCGGGTCTTGGCGGGGTCTTTGAGTGCTGGGCTGGTCATGGGTACCGGTGTGTATCAAGGGGGAAAAACGCCGATTCTATCAAAGCCGCGGCGCTACGTCAGTCGCGCAGCAGCGCAAGGCTGTGCAGCGGGCCTGCAAGGTAGTCGTCCAGGCAGCGCGGCACCAGCTCGCTGCGCCAGCGGGTGGGGTCGGCCAGCAGCTCTTCGCGGGTCAGCCAGACAGCGCGGACGATGTCGCTGTCCAGGGCCAGGTCGGCATGGTGGCGCACGGGGCGGGCGGCAAAGCAGATGCGCTGGTAGGTCACGCCGTTGCTGGGCGCGGTGTACAGGTAGATGCCGACCACGCCCGTGAGCTCGACTTCCCAGGCGGTTTCTTCCAGGGTTTCGCGCAGGGCGGCCTGGGGCAGGGTCTCGTTGGCTTCCAGGTGCCCGGCGGGCTGGTTGAAGACGTGCCGGTTGGCTTTGAATTCCTCGACGAACAGGAATTTGCCGTCCTGCTCGACGATGGTGGCGACGGTGATGTGGGGTTGCCAAGACACGGTCGATGCTCTCCCTAAGTAGCAAGTAGCAAGTAGCAAGTAGCAAGTTGAAGCAATCCGCGTACCGCTTCGACTTGTAGCTTGTAGCTTGTAGCTTGAAACTTACAGCTGAAAAAGCACAAACCCCGGTGCGTGGCCGGGGTTTGTGCTGTTACGTCAAGCGGACCTTACAGGGCGGCGATGGCGCTGTTCAGGGTCTGGCTTGGGCGCATCACCTTGGCGGTCAGCTCGGCATCCGGGGCGTAGTAGCCACCGATATCGGCTGGCTTGCCCTGAACGGCGTTGAGCTCGGCGACGATGGTCTCCTCGTTCTCGGTCAGGGTCTTGGCCAGTGGGGCGAAGCGTGCCTGCAGGGCGGCGTCGTCGCTCTGTGCAGCCAGGGCCTGGGCCCAGTACAGGGTCAGGTAGAAGTGGCTGCCGCGGTTGTCGATACCGCCGACTTTGCGCGATGGCGACTTGTTGGTGTCGAGGAACTTGCCGGTTGCCTGGTCCAGGGTGCTGGCCAGAACCTTGGCGCGCGGGTTGTCGTAGGTGTTGCCCAGGTGCTCCAGGGAAGCGGCCAGGGCCAGGAATTCACCCAGCGAGTCCCAACGCAGGAAGTTCTCTTCGACCAGCTGCTGCACGTGCTTGGGTGCCGAACCGCCGGCGCCGGTTTCGAACAGGCCGCCGCCACTCATCAGCGGCACGATCGACAGCATCTTGGCGCTGGTGCCCAGTTCCATGATCGGGAACAGGTCGGTCAGGTAGTCGCGCAGTACGTTACCGGTAACCGAGATGGTGTCCTTGCCTTCGCGAATGCGGGCCAGGGAGAACTTGATGGCGTCGACCGGGGCCATGACACGAATGTCCAGGCCGGTGGTGTCGTGATCCTTCAGGTACTTTTGCACCTTCTCGATCATCACGCCGTCGTGGGCGCGGGCCGGGTCCAGCCAGAACACCGCTGGGGTGTCGCTGAGGCGGGCACGGTTGACGGCCAGCTTGACCCAGTCCTGGATCGGCGCGTCCTTGGTCTGGCACATGCGGAAGATGTCACCGGCCTCGACGTTCTGCTCCAGAACCACGTTGCCCTTGCTGTCGACCACGCGAACCACGCCGTCGGCCTTGACCTGGAAGGTCTTGTCGTGGGAACCGTACTCTTCGGCTTTCTGCGCCATCAGGCCAACGTTCGGCACGCTGCCCATGGTGGTCGGGTCGAAGGCGCCGTTGGCCTTGCAGTCTTCGATGGTGGCCTGGTAGATGCCGGCGTAGCAACGGTCCGGGATCACTGCCTTGGCGTCTTGCAGTTCGCCAGCGGTGTTCCACATCTTGCCCGAGTCACGGATCATGGCCGGCATCGAGGCGTCGACGATCACGTCGCTCGGTACGTGCAGGTTGGTGATGCCCTTGTCGGAGTTGACCATGGCCAGGGCCGGGCGCTGGGTGTACAGGGCCTGGATATCGGCTTCGATCTCGGCCTGCTTGTCAGCTGGCAGGTCCTTGATGCGGGCGTACAGGTCGCCGATGCCGTTGTTCGCGTTGAAGCCCACTTCGGCCAGGGCGGCGGCGTGCTTGGCCAGCACGTCGTTGTAGAACTCTTCGACGATGACGCCGAACATGATCGGGTCGGAGACCTTCATCATGGTGGCTTTCAGGTGTACCGACAGCAGCACGCCGGTGGCCTTGGCATCGGCGATCTGCTCGGCGATGAAGGCCTTCAGGGCCTTGCGGCTCATGGTTGCGCAGTCGATGACTTCGGCAGCCTTGACCGCGGTCTTTTCCTTCAGCACGGTGGTGCTGCCGTCTTTGCCGACCAGTTCGATACGTACGCTGTCGTCAGCTTCGATCAGTGCAGCTTTTTCGCTGCCGTAGAAGTCGCCTTGGGTCATGTGGGCGACGTGCGACTTGGAGTCGGCGGCCCAGGCGCCCATCTTGTGCGGGTGCTTGCGCGCGTAGTTCTTGACCGACAGCGGTGCGCGGCGGTCGGAGTTGCCTTCACGCAGGACCGGGTTCACGGCCGAACCTTTGATGCGGTCGTAGCGGGCGCGGGATTCTTTCTCTTGCTCGGTGGCCGGCTCGTCGGCGTAGTCAGGGATGTTGTAGCCCTTGCCTTGCAGCTCCTTGATCGCGGCTTTGAGCTGCGGTACCGAGGCGCTGATGTTCGGCAGCTTGATGATGTTGGCTTCAGGGGTGGTAGCCAGCTGGCCCAGTTCCGCCAGGTGATCGCCTACTTGCTTCTCTGCGCCCAGTTGCTCCGGGAAGGCGGCAAGGATACGGCCAGCCAGGGAGATGTCGCGAGTTTCGACAGCGATGTCAGCCGAAGCGGTGAACGCTTCGATGATCGGCAGCAGCGAGTAGGTGGCGAGGGCAGGGGCTTCGTCGGTGAAGGTATAGATGATCTTGGAACGGGTGGGCATGCGGGTTAACTCTCTGTGTGCTGAGCGTGCTCGAGTCTCGTGGTGCGCAGGGTAAGGCGCATCGCCCTGGCAAGCCATGAGCGGAAAGTCGAGAAGCTGCGAGCGGTGATGGTGGATGCATCAGTCGAGCGTCAAGTGCTGAACTGCGGTAACAGCCCAGGCTTTGGCAGCCAGGCGGAAAAGGCCCGGCTTTTCGGCCGATCACGGCCCAGGGCGGTCCGCATTTTCCTGGGATTCGCCCCGATGACCCAACGGTCGCGGCGGAGTATACCAAACCATTTGGCCTAATCAGCAAGGCCAAGTGATATCGGCCCATTTATAAGACCAAAGACTGAGGGGCAATGTGGCGTAATGCCGCAGCGCTGGCGGGGTGTTCTGCGCGGGCGCGCCCGCGCCCACGCCGTCAGCTTGCAGGTCGGCAGATGTGGTTTAGGCTCATTGCTACGCTTGATGTCCAACCCACACCCGATAGCGGAGTAGTGCAAGCATGGCATACCAGAAAATCAAGGTTCCGACCGACGGCGCCAAGATCACCGTCAATGCAGACCATTCGCTCAACGTGCCCGACCAGCCGATCATTCCCTATATCGAAGGCGACGGGATCGGCGTTGACGTCTCACCGGTGATGATCAAGGTGGTCGATGCCGCTGTGCAGAAAGCCTATGGCGGCAAGCGCAAGATCGCCTGGATGGAGGTGTACGCCGGCGAAAAGGCCACCCAGGTCTACGACCAGGACACCTGGCTGCCGCAGGAAACCCTCGACGCCGTGCGCGACTATGTGGTGTCGATCAAGGGCCCGCTGACCACCCCGGTGGGTGGCGGCATCCGTTCGCTGAACGTGGCTTTGCGCCAGCAGCTGGACCTGTATGTATGCCTGCGCCCTGTGCTGTGGTTCCAGGGTGTGCCAAGCCCGGTTAAAAAACCGGGGGATGTCGACATGGTGATCTTCCGGGAGAACTCCGAAGACATCTATGCCGGCATCGAATGGAAGGCCGGTTCGCCGGAAGCAGACAAGGTGATCAAGTTCCTCAAGGAGGAAATGGGTGTTACCAAGATCCGTTTCGACCAGGACTGCGGCATTGGTATCAAGCCGGTTTCCCGCGAAGGGACCAAGCGTCTGGTACGCAAAGCCCTGCAATATGTGGTGGATAACGACCGCGAGTCGCTGACGCTGGTGCACAAGGGCAACATCATGAAGTTCACCGAGGGTGCCTTCAAGGACTGGGGCTACGAAGTGGCGCGTGACGAGTTCGGTGCCGAGTTGCTCGACGGCGGGCCGTGGATGAAGTTCAACAACCCCAAGACCGGCCGCGAAGTGATCGTCAAGGACGCCATTGCCGACGCCATGCTCCAGCAGATCCTGCTACGCCCGGCCGACTACGATGTTATCGCCACGCTCAACCTCAACGGCGACTATTTGTCTGACGCCCTGGCGGCGGAGGTGGGCGGCATCGGTATCGCCCCGGGGGCCAACCTGTCCGACACCGTGGCCATGTTCGAGGCTACCCACGGCACGGCGCCCAAGTATGCCGGGCAGGACAAGGTCAACCCGGGTTCGGTGATTCTTTCGGCAGAAATGATGCTGCGCCACATGGGCTGGACCGAGGCCGCCGACCTGATCATCAAAGGCACCAATGGCGCGATTGCGGCCAAGACCGTGACTTACGACTTCGAGCGCCTGATGGACGGTGCCACGCTGGTGGGAAGTTCGGGCTTCGGCGATGCCATGATCAAACATATGTAAGCGAATGTGAAACAGCCGCTTCTGGTAAAGAAGCGGCCTTTCTTTTCGTTTACCCGCTGGCAGGGCAGTCGGTCAGGCGTCGGCCGTGCTGCCCGCGGGCTGTGCACTGGCCGGCGCGGGCGCAGCCGTGGATGCACTGCTGATGTTGACGGCGTGTAGACCTTTCGGGCCTTGGATGACATCGAAGGTCACGGCTTGGCCGGCCTTGAGCGTCTTGTACCCGTCCATCTGGATGGCTGAATAATGAGCGAACAAGTCGTCGTTCTTGCCCTCTTCATTGACGAATCCATAGCCCTTGGCATTGTTGAACCACTTGACTTTACCGCTTGCCATCCCTATGTCCCTCTGCAAAGGACTCCATCACTGGAGTATCATCCACTTCATCCGCATACGAACCTTGCGAAAAAATCTGGTTGACTGCGCGGATCTTTATCGACCACGGTGGGTTCCTATTGGTTGTAACACCGTTTTGCCGATAGTCAAGGTCATGCAGCGGCTGCACCAATGGCCGTTCGCAGGGTCAACCCACAACCTTAACCTGTCGATGTGATGAAATTCTTTCCATGCATGCACACAGCCAGATTCGACTAACATTCAATCAGGATCGTCCTCAATCGAATGAGGACGATGGCTCCGGTCTGGCGGTTCAGGAAGCCAAGCCGATCCTGCAGGCGCCACCGATGTACAAGGTGGTTTTGTTCAACGATGACTACACACCGATGGATTTCGTCGTCGAAGTGCTCGAGACGTTCTTCAGTCTGAACCGCGAGCTGGCGACCAAGATCATGCTGACCGTCCATACCGAGGGGCGGGCAGTGTGCGGATTGTTTACCCGTGACATCGCCGAAACGAAGGCTATGCAGGTCAACCAATACGCCAGGGAAAGCCAGCATCCGCTACTCTGTGAAATCGAGAAGGACGGTTAATCGCCGACCACTTGGGTATGAGGTGAAGCTATGTTAAACCGCGAGCTCGAAGTCACCCTCAATCTTGCCTTCAAGGAGGCCCGTTCGAAGCGTCATGAATTCATGACCGTCGAACATCTGCTGCTGGCACTCCTGGACAATGAGGCTGCCGCGACCGTTCTGCGCGCCTGTGGCGCCAATCTCGACAAGCTCAAGCACGACCTGCAAGAGTTCATCGATTCGACCACGCCGCTGATTCCTGTCAACGATGAAGACAGGGAAACCCAGCCAACCCTGGGCTTCCAGCGTGTGCTGCAACGCGCCGTGTTCCACGTACAAAGCTCTGGCAAGCGTGAAGTGACCGGCGCCAACGTACTGGTGGCGATCTTCAGCGAACAGGAAAGCCAGGCCGTGTTCCTGCTCAAACAGCAAAGCGTGGCCCGCATCGATGTGGTCAACTACATCGCCCATGGCATCTCCAAGGTGCCGGGGCATGGCTCGCAATCCGAGAGCGACCAGGATATGCAGGACGAAGAGGGTGGTGAAACCTCTTCTTCCAGCAACCCGCTGGACGCCTATGCCAGCAACCTCAACGAGCTGGCGCGTGCTGGCCGCATCGACCCGCTGGTTGGCCGCGAGCAGGAAGTGGAGCGCGTTGCGCAGATCCTTGCCCGCCGCCGCAAGAACAACCCGCTGCTGGTGGGTGAGGCCGGGGTGGGCAAAACGGCGATTGCCGAAGGGCTGGCCAAGCGTATTGTCGATGGCCAGGTGCCTGACCTGCTGGCACAGAGCGTGGTGTACTCGCTCGACCTGGGCGCGCTGCTGGCCGGTACCAAGTACCGCGGCGACTTCGAGAAGCGCTTCAAGGCGCTGCTTGGCGAGCTGCGCAAGCGGCCGCAGGCCATTCTGTTCATCGATGAGATCCACACCATCATCGGTGCCGGTGCGGCGTCGGGTGGGGTAATGGATGCGTCCAACCTGCTCAAGCCGCTGTTGTCTTCGGGTGAAATCCGCTGCATCGGCTCCACGACCTTCCAGGAATTCCGTGGCATCTTCGAGAAGGACCGTGCCTTGGCGCGGCGCTTCCAGAAGGTAGACGTCAGCGAACCCTCGGTTGAAGACACCGTGGGCATCCTGCGTGGCCTGAAAGGGCGGTTCGAAAGCCACCACAACATCGAGTACAGCGACGAAGCCCTGCGCGCCGCCGCCGAGCTGGCCTCGCGCTACATCAATGACCGGCACATGCCGGACAAGGCCATCGACGTGATCGACGAGGCTGGCGCCTACCAGCGCCTGCAGCCGGAAGCCAGCCGCGTCAAGCGCATCGACGTGCCGCAGGTGGAGGATATCGTCGCCAAGATTGCGCGAATTCCGCCGAAGCATGTCAGCAGCTCCGACAAGGAACTGCTGCGTAACCTGGAGCGCGACCTGAAGCTGACCGTTTTCGGTCAGGACCAGGCCATCGATTCGCTGTCCACGGCCATCAAGCTGTCGCGTGCCGGCCTCAAGGCACCTGACAAGCCAGTGGGTTCGTTCCTGTTTGCCGGCCCTACCGGCGTCGGCAAGACCGAAGCGGCCCGGCAATTGGCCAAGGCGCTGGGTGTGGAGCTGGTGCGCTTCGATATGTCCGAGTACATGGAGCGCCACACGGTTTCGCGGTTGATCGGTGCACCGCCCGGCTATGTCGGGTTCGACCAGGGTGGTCTGCTGACCGAGGCGATTACCAAGCAGCCGCACTGCGTGTTGCTGCTCGACGAAATCGAGAAGGCGCACCCGGAAGTCTTCAACCTGCTGCTGCAGGTGATGGACCACGGTACCCTTACCGACAACAACGGGCGCAAGGCCGACTTCCGTAACGTGATCCTGATCATGACCACCAACGCCGGCGCGGAAACCGCGTCGCGGGCCTCGATCGGCTTCACCCATCAGGACCATGCGTCCGATGCGATGGAAGTGATCCGCAAGAGCTTTACGCCAGAGTTCCGCAACCGCCTGGATACCATCATCCAGTTTGGCCGCCTGAGCACCGAAACCATCAAGAGCATCGTTGACAAGTTCCTTATCGAACTGCAGGCGCAGCTCGAAGACAAGCGCGTGCTGCTTGAGGTCAGCGACGAGGCCCGCGGCTGGCTGGCGGCCTCGGGGTATGACGCGCAGATGGGCGCGCGGCCGATGGCGCGGTTGATTCAGGACAAGATCAAGCGGCCGCTGGCCGAGGAGATCCTGTTTGGTGAGCTGGCCGAGCATGGCGGTGTGGTGCACGTCGACTTGCGCGATGGCGAGTTGGTGTTCGACTTCGAGACCACGGCTGAAGTAGCGTGATACATGGGGCTGCAACGCAGCCCCCTACAAACTTGAAGGCATGAAAAAGCCCGGCACTTGGCCGGGCTTTTTCATGGCTGGAGCTTAGCGCGCACGGTAGGTGATGCGGCCCTTGCTCAGGTCATAAGGCGTCAGCTCGACGCGAACCTTGTCGCCAGTGAGAATACGGATGTAGTTTTTGCGCATCTTTCCGGAGATGTGCGCGGTTACGACGTGCCCGTTTTCCAACTCCACGCGGAACATGGTGTTGGGCAGGGTGTCGACGACAGTACCTTCCATTTCGAAGCTGTCTTCTTTCGACATGCAGTTGAGCCCTCGGTGTCCAGTGTTGGCCCGACGCATATCCGCACCGGGCAAAAAAGTGGCGTGGATTATGCCGGAAAACTGTGTGTCAAGCCAATGCTTTCAGTTGAGGGTGACCCAGCGCTGGTTTATCAACAATTCGATGGGCCGATACTGTGTCTTGTAGTTCATCTTCTTGCAGTTCTTGATCCAGTAGCCCAGGTACACCGCCTCCAGATCCTTGCGCAGGGCTTCGCCGATTTGCCAGAGAATGGCGAAACGGCCCAGGCTGCGGCGCTCTTCGTCAGGCTCGTAGAAGGTGTAGACCGCTGACAGGCCATTGGGCAGCACGTCGCACACGGCCACTGCCATCAGCCGGCCGGCCAGGCGAAATTCGTAGAACCAGCAGAAGGGCAGGTCCCGCACCAGGAAGGTGGAAAACTGGTCGCGGCTGGGTGGGTACATGTCACCGTCGGCATGGCGGGTTTCGATATAACGCCGGTACAGCTCGAAGTACTCTTCCTTGAACGCCGGCCGCGCTGCGCTCACGCTGAGGTCGGCATTGCGCTTGAGAATGCGCCGCTGCTGGCGGTTGGGAATGAAGCGGGCCGCGGGAATGCGCGCCGGTACGCAGGCGTTGCAGTTCTGGCAGTGGGGGCGATACAAGTGGTCGCCACTGCGGCGAAAACCCATGTCCGACAAGTCGGCATAGACGTTTACGTCCATCGGCTGGCTGGGGTCGAGGAACAGCGTGGTTGCCTGCTCGTCGGGCAGGTAACTGCAGGAGTGGGGTTGAGTGGCATAGAACTTCAACCGCGCCAACTCTGTCATGATCAACCCCTCGGTGAGACTTTGTTCTAAGTGTAAGCCAGCCAGGGAAAACCGCCTAGGCAACCACCCAGGTCGCGCTGTTGGGCTGGTCGAGGTGGCGGGCCAGGTAGCGGGCGAACTCGGCGCGGCTGATGGCATGGGCGCCGAGGCTGTGCAGGTGGTTGGTAGGCATCTGGCAATCGATCAGTACGAAGCCGGCCTGGCGCAGGTGCTCGACCAGGGTCACGAAACCGACCTTGGAGGCGTTGTCGGCGCGGCTGAACATCGATTCGCCGAAGAACAACTGGCCCATGGCCAGGCCGTACAGGCCGCCGACCAGTTCGCCGTGCTGGCGTACTTCGACCGAGTGGGCAATGCCGCGACGGTACAGTTCGCAGTAGGCGTTGCGCATGGTATCGGTGATCCAGGTGCCGTCGGCGTAATCGCGGGGGGCGGCGCAGGCGTCGATCACCGCCGGGAAGTCGCTGTCGAAACTGACCTGATAGCGCCCCTGGCGCATCAGCTTGGCCAGCGAGCGCGATACGTGAAGCTGGTCGGGCAGCAACACCGTGCGCGGGTCGGGTGACCACCACAGGATCGGCTGGCCGTCCTGGTACCAGGGGAAGCAGCCATGGCGGTAGGCCTGCACCAGCCGTTCGGGGCTCAGGTCGCCGCCGGCGGCGAGCAGGCCGTTGGGTTCGTGCAGGGCCTTTTCCAGGGGCGGGAAGGTCAGCGAGTCGCGGGTCAGCCAGGTGAGCATGGTCTATCGTGCGGTGGGGGAGGGGAGCGGGCAGCATGGCGTGCGCGCCCGGCAGGGTCAATGGCTGAGCGCCGGCAGCGGCGGCCAGGGCCGGCACGGCCGCGGAATCCGGGCAATTTCCTGCCCATTGATGAAACCACAGGCACCATCCGCTACATTTGCTGTCATACCTGTGCAAAAACACAGCATAAGCCTTTGTCACGAAAGAAAATGCGTGCTCAAATTGCAGGCATGTGAAAGTCGCCCCCGCTTGAGCGCCTTACGGCGCGCCGTCATGGCAGTGGGCGGGCAGTAATGTTAAAAGTAGTGATTCATTGGCCGCACTGCCGGCCGAGCACTATTGGACGCGCAACACGCGCAGGAATAGACGTGTTTTGAAGAAATCCACCGCAACCCCAGCTCCCTTGCCCGTGCCCCTGTGGCGGCAGCAGCTGCATTATCGCCTCAAGGAAGGTGCGTTGATCGCCGTTGGCGCTCTGTGCCTGTACCTGTGGATGGCGCTGCTGACCTACGACACCTCGGATCCGGGCTTCAGCCACACCGCCACCGTCGACCAGGTGCGGAACGCCGCCGGGCGTGCCGGTGCCTACTTTGCCGACATCCTGTTCATGGTGTTGGGTTACTTCGCCTATATCTTCCCGCTGCTGCTGGCGGTGAAAACCTGGCAGATCTTCCGCCAGCGCCATCAGCCCTGGGACTGGAGCGGCTGGCTGTTTTCCTGGCGGCTGATCGGCCTGGTGTTCCTGGTGCTGTCGGGGGCCGCGCTGGCGCACATCCACTTCCATTCGCCTGCGAGCTTGCCGTTTTCTGCCGGCGGCGCCCTGGGCGAAAGCCTTGGCGACCTGGCGCGCAACCTGCTGAACGTGCAGGGCAGTACGCTGATGTTCATCGCCCTGTTCCTGTTCGGCCTGACCGTGTTCACCGACCTGTCGTGGTTCAAGGTGATGGACCTGACGGGCAAGATCACCCTCGACCTGTTCGAACTGGTGCAGGGCGCCGCCAATCGCTGGTGGGAAGCCCGCAACGAACGCAAGCGCCTTGAAGCGCAGTTGCGTGAGGATGAGCCTGTAGTGAAGGCCGCGCCAACGGTCGCCGAGAAACGCGAACCCGCCAAACCGGCGCTGCGTGAGCGCATCTTCAAGCGTGAAGAGGCGCCGGCAGCGGTGGTCGAGCCCCGCGAGCCGACCCTCGGGCGCGAGCCCGTTGCCCCGGTGCGCGAACCGGCCCTGGCCCGCGAGCCGGTGGTGCCGCCCCGCGAGCCAAGCCTTGCCCGTGTGCCGTCGTCCACGCCAACCATCGTGCCCCCGGCCGCAGACAAGGTGCCAGAGCCGAGCAAGCGGGTGATGAAAGAGAAGCAGACGCCGCTGTTCATCGACAGCGCCGTGGAGGGCACGCTGCCGTCGATATCCATCCTCGACCCGGCCGAACAGAAGAAGATCGAGTACTCGCCAGAATCCCTGGCCGGTGTCGGTCAGCTGCTGGAAATCAAGCTCAAGGAGTTCGGCGTTGAGGTCTCGGTGGACTCCATCCACCCAGGCCCGGTGATCACCCGTTACGAAATCCAGCCTGCCGCTGGCGTCAAGGTCAGCCGTATCGCCAACCTGGCCAAGGACTTGGCGCGGTCGCTGGCGGTGACCAGCGTGCGTGTGGTCGAGGTCATCCCCGGCAAGACCACCGTGGGTATCGAGATCCCCAACGAAAACCGCCAGATGGTGCGTTTCTCCGAAGTGCTGGCCACGCCGCAGTACGACGAGCAGAAGTCCCCTGTCACCCTGGCCCTGGGCCACGACATTGGCGGCAAGCCGGTGATTACCGACCTGGCCAAGATGCCCCACCTGTTGGTGGCCGGTACCACGGGTTCCGGTAAGTCGGTGGGGGTCAACGCGATGATCCTGTCGATCCTGTTCAAGTCCAGCCCGGAAGACGCGCGGCTGATCATGATCGACCCGAAAATGCTCGAGCTGTCGATCTACGAAGGCATTCCGCACCTGTTGTGCCCGGTGGTCACCGACATGAAGGACGCCGCCAACGCCCTGCGCTGGAGCGTGGCCGAGATGGAGCGCCGCTACAAACTGATGGCGGCCATGGGGGTGCGTAACCTGGCCGGCTTCAACCGCAAGATCAAGGACGCCCAGGAAGCCGGGGAAATCATCCACGACCCGCTGTACCGCCGCGAAAGCATGGACGACGAGCCGCCGGCGCTGAAAACCCTGCCGACCATCGTGGTGGTGGTCGACGAATTCGCCGACATGATGATGATTGTCGGCAAGAAGGTCGAAGAACTGATCGCCCGTATCGCGCAGAAAGCGCGTGCGGCGGGCATTCACCTTATCCTCGCCACCCAGCGCCCGTCGGTGGACGTGATCACCGGTCTGATCAAGGCCAACATCCCGACCCGCATGGCCTTCCAGGTGTCGAGCAAGATCGACTCGCGGACCATCATCGACCAGGGCGGTGCCGAACAACTGCTGGGCCACGGTGACATGCTGTACATGCCGCCGGGCACCAGCCTGCCGATCCGGGTGCATGGCGCGTTCGTTTCCGACGACGAGGTGCACCGCACGGTCGAGGCGTGGAAGCTGCGCGGCGCCCCAGACTACAACGACGACATTCTCAATGGCGTGGAAGAAGCCGGCAGCGGCTTCGACGGCGGCGGCGGTGGAGGTGATGGTGACGATGCCGAAACCGATGCGCTGTATGATGAAGCGGTGCAGTTCGTGCTCGAGAGCCGTCGTGCTTCCATTTCTGCGGTACAGCGCAAACTGAAGATCGGCTACAACCGTGCCGCCCGCATGATCGAGTCGATGGAAATGGCCGGCGTCGTTACCCCGATGAACAGCAACGGCTCGCGGGAAGTAATTGCCCCAGGCGGCCCGCGCGACTGATGAACACCCTGCCGGGCGCCAGTGTTGGTGCCCGGCCTTTTCAATGCTCAATGAGGATTCCCATGCGCGCGATTCGCATGCTGTTGGTTTCTGCCCTGACCCTGGGCTCGGTTACCGCTTATGCCGGTGAGCAGGATGTGCAACGCCTGACCCAGTTGCTGGAAAAGTCACAGACCATCGAGGCCAATTTCTCGCAGCTGACCTTGGGCGCCGATGGCACCAGCCTGCAGGAAACCTCGGGCAAGATGACCGTCAAGCGTCCGGGCCTGTTCTACTGGCATACTGACGCACCGCAGGAGCAAGTGGTGGTGTCGGACGGCAAGAACGTCACCCTGTGGGACCCGGACCTGGAACAGGCCACCATCAAGAAGCTCGACGTGCGCCTGAACCAGACTCCGGCGCTGCTGCTGTCGGGTGATGTGTCGAAAATCAGCCAGAGCTTCGACATCACTTCGAAGGAGCAGGGCGAAGTGATGGACTTCACCCTCAAGCCGAAAACCAAGGACACCTTGTTCGACTCGCTGCGCGTGTCGTTCCGCAAGGGCCTGATCAATGACATGCAGCTGATCGACAGCGTCGGCCAGCGCACCAACATCCTGTTCAATGGCGTCAAGGCCAACCAGGCGGTGCCGGACAGCAGGTTCAAGTTCGACATTCCCAAAGGCGCGGACGTGATCAAGGAGTAACCAGAGCTCGCCATGGACCTGTTTCGAAGCGAACCTGTCGCCCAGCCTCTGGCGGCCCGCCTGCGCCCGTCCAACCTGGACGAGTACGTAGGCCAGGAGCACCTGCTGGCGCGCGGCAAACCGTTGCGCGAGGCATTGGAGCAAGGCGCGCTGCACTCGATGATCTTCTGGGGCCCGCCAGGGGTAGGCAAGACCACCCTGGCGCGGCTGCTGGCGCAGTTCTGTGATGCGCATTTCGAAACCGTGTCGGCGGTACTGGCCGGGGTCAAGGAAATTCGCCAGGCGGTGGAGGTTGCCAAGCAGCAGGCAGGGCAATACGGCCGCCGCACCATTCTGTTCGTCGACGAGGTGCACCGCTTCAACAAGTCGCAGCAGGATGCCTTCTTGCCCTACGTGGAAGACGGCACCCTGCTGTTCATTGGCGCCACCACCGAAAACCCCTCGTTCGAGCTTAACAACGCACTGTTGTCGCGGGCGCGGGTGTATGTGCTCAAAAGCCTGGACGAGGCGGCGTTGCGCAAGCTGGTCGACCGCGCCCTCACCGAGGAGCGTGGCCTGGGCAAGCGCAACCTGCGGGTGGGCGACGATGCCTTCAAGATGCTGCTGGCCGCCGCAGACGGCGATGGCCGGCGCATGCTCAATTTTCTCGAAAATGCCTCGGACCTGGCCGAAGACGGCAGTGAAATCGACGTCGAGATGCTGCAGAGCCTGTTGGGCGACAGCCGTCGCCGTTTCGACAAGGGCGGCGAAGCCTTCTACGACCAGATTTCCGCGCTGCACAAATCGGTACGCGGCTCCAACCCGGACGGCGCCCTGTACTGGTTCGCGCGCATGCTCGACGGCGGCTGCGACCCGCTGTACATCGCCCGCCGTGTGGTGCGCATGGCCAGCGAAGACATTGGCAACGCCGACCCGCGGGCGCTCGGCTTGTGCCTGGCCGCCTGGGATGTACAAGAGCGCCTGGGCAGCCCCGAAGGCGAGCTGGCGGTGGCCCAGGCCATCACCTACCTGGCCTGTGCGCCGAAGAGCAACGCGGTGTACATGGGCTTCAAGACCGCCCTGCGCGAAGCCGCCGAGCATGGCTCGCTGGAAGTGCCACTGCACTTGCGCAATGCGCCCACCAAGCTCATGAAGCAACTGGGTTATGGCGACGAGTACCGCTACGCCCATGACGAGCCCGACGCCTATGCGGCCGGTGAGGACTACTTCCCCGATGCACTCGAGCCGCGCCAGTATTACCAGCCGGTGCCGCGCGGCCTGGAACTGAAAATCGGCGAGAAGCTGCGCCACCTGGCCGACCTGGACCGCAACAGCCCCCGTCAGCGGAGAAAACCATGATTGCCTTGATCGCTGCCGTAAGTGCCGGGGGCGTCGCCGGTACGTTGCTGCGCTTTGCCACCGCCAATTGGGTCACCGCCCACTGGCCACGGCACTTCTATGCCGGTACGCTGGCGGTCAACCTGGTTGGCTGCCTGCTGATCGGCCTGCTCTACGGCTTGTTCCTGCACAAGCCACTGGCGCCGGTTGAGTTGCGCGCCGGCTTGATCGTCGGCTTCCTTGGTGGCCTAACAACTTTTTCCTCTTTTTCGCTCGATACCGTGCGCCTGATGGAAAGCGGGCAAGTGCCGCTGGCCTTGGGCTATACCAGTATCAGCGTAGTGGGCGGGCTGCTCGCGACCTGGGCCGGCCTGTCCCTGACCCGTTTCTGAACCAACACCTACCTATAACGAGAGAACGATATGCTCGATTCCAAACTGTTACGCGGCCAACTTCAGGAAGTGGCGGATCGCCTGGCCTCCCGTGGCTTCAGCCTGGATGTCGCGCGCATCGAATCACTGGAAGAACGCCGCAAGGCGGTGCAGACCCGTACCGAGCAGCTGCAGGCCGAGCGTAACGCCCGTTCCAAGTCCATCGGCCAGGCCAAGGCCAAGGGCGAGGACATCGCCCCACTGATGGCCGATGTCGAGCGCATGGCCAATGAGCTGGCGGCCGGCAAGGCCGAGCTGGACGAGATCCAGGCCGAGCTCGACGGCATCCTGCTGACCATCCCCAACTTGCCGGATGCCAGCGTACCGGTCGGTGCCAGCGAAGACGACAACGTTGAAGTGCGCCGTTGGGGCACCCCGCAAACCTTCGATTTCGACATCAAGGACCACGTTGCCTTGGGTGAACTCAGCGGTGGCCTGGACTTCGAAGCCGCCGCCAAGCTGTCCGGCGCACGCTTTGCCGTGCTGCGCGGGCCGATTGCCCGCCTGCACCGCGCCCTGGCGCAGTTCATGATCAACCTGCACACCGGCGAGCACGGTTACGAGGAACACTACACCCCGTACCTGGTGCAGGCCCCAGCGCTGCAGGGCACTGGCCAGTTGCCGAAGTTCGAAGAAGACCTGTTCAAGATCACCCGCGAAGGCGAGGCTGACTTCTACCTGATCCCGACTGCCGAGGTGTCGCTGACCAACCTGGTGGCAGGCGCGATTCTGGATGCCAAGCAACTGCCGCTGAAGCTGGTTGCCCACACCCCGTGCTTCCGCAGTGAAGCGGGCGCTTCTGGCCGGGATACCCGCGGCATGATCCGCCAGCACCAGTTCGACAAGGTCGAGATGGTGCAGGTGGTGGAGCCGGCGAAGTCGATGGAAGCCCTGGAAGGGCTGACGGCCAACGCCGAGCGCGTGCTGCAGCTGCTGGAGCTGCCGTACCGCGTGCTGGCCCTGTGCACCGGCGACATGGGTTTCGGCGCGGTGAAAACCTATGACCTGGAAGTGTGGGTGCCGAGCCAGGACAAGTACCGTGAAATCAGCTCGTGCTCCAACTGCGGCGACTTCCAGGCGCGCCGCATGCAGGCCCGCTGGCGCAACCCGGAAACCGGCAAGCCGGAACTGGTACACACCCTCAACGGGTCCGGCCTGGCGGTTGGCCGTACCTTGGTTGCGGTGCTGGAAAACTACCAGCAGGCCGACGGCTCGATCCGCGTACCAGAGGTGCTGAAGCCTTACATGGGCGGCGTCGAGGTCATCCGCTAAATGGATTATCTGCCGCTGTTCCACAAGCTGCAGGGCGGCCGTGTTCTGGTCGTCGGCGGCGGTGAGATCGCCTTGCGCAAAGCGCGCTTGCTGGCGGATGCCGGGAGTGTGCTGCGCGTGGTGGCGCCGGACGTCGACGGCCAGTTGGCTGCGTTGGCCCGGGAAGGTGGCGGTGAGGTGCTGGTGCGTGGCTACCAGGCCGCCGACCTGGTCGGGTGCCGGCTGGTGATCGCCGCCACTGACGACCCTGGGCTGAACGCGCAGGTGTCGGCTGATGCGCAGGCCGTCAGCCTGCCAGTCAACGTGGTGGACGCGCCGGCCTTGTGCACGGTGATCTTCCCGGCGATTGTCGACCGTTCACCGTTGGTGATTGCGGTGTCCAGTGGCGGGGACGCTCCGGTGCTGGCGCGTCTGATTCGCGCCAAGCTGGAAGCCTGGATCCCGGCTGCCTACGGTGAGCTGGCCGGGCTGGCGGCGCGGTTCCGGCACAAGGTCAAGTCCTTGTATCCGGATGTGAACCAGCGCCGTGGCTTCTGGGAGAGCGTGTTCCAGGGCCCGATCGCCGAGCGCCAGCTGGCCGGGCAGGGCGCCGAAGCCGAACGCCTGTTGCAGGCGATGGTGGAGGGCGCACCGGTGCAGCAGGGGGGCGAGGTGTACCTGGTTGGTGCGGGCCCAGGCGACCCGGACCTGCTCACCTTTCGCGCCTTGCGCCTCATGCAGCAGGCCGACGTGGTGCTGTATGACCGCCTGGTGGCCCCGGCGATCATCGATATGTGCCGGCGTGATGCCGAGCGTATCTACGTTGGCAAGCGCCGCGCTGATCACGCCGTACCGCAGGACCAGATCAACCGCCTGTTGGTTGACCTGGCCCAGCAAGGCAAACGCGTGCTGCGCCTGAAGGGCGGCGACCCGTTCATCTTTGGGCGCGGTGGCGAAGAGATCGAAGAGCTGGCCGAGCATGGCATCCCCTTCCAGGTGGTTCCGGGTATTACGGCGGCCAGTGGCTGTTCCGCCTATGGCGGCATTCCATTGACCCATCGCGACCATGCCCAGTCGGTGCGCTTCGTGACCGGGCACCTCAAGGATGGCACCAGCAACCTGCCATGGAACGACCTGGTAGCGCCGTCGCAGACCCTGGTGTTCTACATGGGTTTGGTGGGCTTGCCTACGATCTGCGCAGAGCTGATTCGCCATGGGCGTGCGGCCAGTACCCCGGCGGCCCTGGTGCAGCAGGGCACTACGCGTAACCAGCGGGTGTTCACCGGTACCTTGGCGGATTTGCCGGAGCTGGTGGCCCAGCATGAAGTGCATGCGCCGACCCTGGTGATTGTTGGGGAAGTGGTGCAGTTGCGCGACAAGCTGGCCTGGTTTGAAGGTTCGCAGAACAGCTGAACCCGCCGGGGCCGCTTTGCGGCCCATCGCGACACAAGGCCGCTCCTACACCAAGGCACTGCGCTGTAGGAGCGGCCTTGTGTCGCGATGGGCTGCAAAGCAGCCCCCAGTGCCTCAACCCTGCCAAATCCCTTTACCCACCAACCGCTCCCGATCATGCGGCTGGTTGAAATCCTGCAACGGCCCCTTAGGCACGATCCCGTTCGGGTTGATGGTCTTGTGGCTCATGTAATAGTGCTTCTGGATATGCTCCATATCCACCGTCCCCGCCACCCCCGGCCACTGGTACAGCTCACGCAGCCAGTTCGACAGGTTGTGATAATCGCTGAGGCGCCGCAGGTTGCACTTGAAGTGCCCGTGATACACGGCGTCGAAGCGCACCAGCGTGGTGAACAGGCGCACATCGGCTTCAGTCAGGTATTCGCCCGCCAGGTAGCGATTGCGGCCTAACAGATCTTCCAGATGATCCAGCTCGTTGAACACGTCATCGAACGCCGCCTCGTAGGCCTCCTGCGTAGTCGCGAAGCCGGCGCGATAGACGCCGTTGTTCACCGCCGGATAGATACGTTCATTCAGCGCCTGGATGGCCGGGCGCAGCGGCGCTGGGTACAGGTCGAGGGTGTTGCCGGTCAACGCGTTGAACGCGCTGTTGAAAATGCGAATGATCTCAGCCGACTCATTGTTGACGATGCGTTTCTCTTTCTTGTCCCACAGCACGGGTACTGTCACCCGGCCGGTGTAGTGCGGGTCGTCCTGGGTATAACGCTGATGCAGGTACTGCAGTGCATCGAGGTGATCGCCGCTGGAGCCT
The DNA here is from genome assembly GCF_003935475.1 of Pseudomonas sp. p99-361. Taxonomy (NCBI): domain Bacteria; kingdom Pseudomonadati; phylum Pseudomonadota; class Gammaproteobacteria; order Pseudomonadales; family Pseudomonadaceae; genus Pseudomonas; species Pseudomonas sp. p99-361. Next base: position 25,703 of record NZ_RHQO01000016.1, read on the forward strand.
TGCTGCTGGTCGAAGGTCCAGCCATGGTCTTGCATCAGCCAGCTCACTACCGAAACGTCGATCAACGGCGCCAGGCCTTTGATGGCGCGGAAGATCAACGTGCGGTGGGCCCAAGGGCAGGCCAGCGACACGTACAGGTGGTAACGGCCGGCTTCGGGGGCGGGCAACGAATGGCGGCGCTGGGCGTTTTCGCGTTTGAAGGTGCCGTCCTTGCCGTTTTCATACCACTGATCATGCCAGCGGCCGTCGATCAAAAGGCCCATGGTGAGCTCCTGGAACAAAGGGTTTGTCGTTGGAGCCCAGTCTAGGCCAGATCGTTCGAAGAAATAGCGCAAAGATCGGGGTAGTGTTATCGACTAAATCGATCTATCACGGTTGTCCCAATAGGTCTGCGCATTGGTGAAGGCCTGCTCCCGGGTCTGCTCAAGGCCACGCAGTGCCAAGGCCATGGTCGCGATCAGCGCTTTCTCTCCGTAGCTGTCTTGCACTTCACCACGCCAGAAGGCGAGCAAATGCTCCGGTTGCAGCGTGGCGGGCTTGACGTGACGGCGCTCGCTGAGCGCCGGCCATTCCTCATCCCAGGCTACGCCGGCAGTGGTGCCGTAGAGGTGGCTGATGACGTCCGGGTTGACCTCGATCTCGCCGCCATCGCCCTTAATCACCACGGCATGGTCGCCCAGCAGGCGGCTAGCCTCGCGGTGCACCGCCTGGTAACCGGGGTGGAAGATGCTTTGCAGGCCGCAACGCGCGCCCAGCGGGTTGAGCACCCGCGCCAGGGAGTGGATAGGCGAGCGCAGGCCCAGGGTGTTGCGCAGGTCGATCATGCGCTGCAGTTGCGGCGCCCAGTCGTGCAAAGGGAAAAACGCCAGCTGATGCTGGCCCAGCGCGGTGTCGACCGCTGCCCAGTCGCGGCACAGGGGGATATGCAACAGGCCGAGCAGCTGCTCGGTATACAGGCGCCCGGCTGTGTGTGCACCGCCGCCATGCATCAGGATACGAATACCATTGCCGGCCAGGCATTTGGCGGCCAGCAGGTACCAGGGTAAGTGGCGCTTCTTGCCAGCGTAGGTTGGCCAGTCCAGGTCCACGGCAATGCGCGGGGCCTGCAGGTGGCCGCGTAGCGCTTCGGTGAAGCCGGCCAGCTCTTCGGCGCTTTCTTCCTTGTGCCGCAGCAGCATCAGGAAGGCGCCCAGCTGGGTGTCCTCGACCTTGCCTTCCAGCAGCAGGGTCATGGCAGCCCGTGCTTCCTCGCGGGTAAGGCCGCGCGCGCCGCGCTTGCCTTTGCCAAGAATGCGCACGAATTCAGCGAACGGGTGTTCGGCCGGAGTTTCCAGGGTCAGCGGGCGGGCTTGGTTCAAGGGTGGCAGGGTCATATGCAATTGGTCGGCTTGGGCAGGCCCGCCAGCTTGGCGGCAAGTTTGGCGGGGGTGCCATTGAACAGGCGGTTCAGGTGCGGGCTATTGCCCTTGTCAGGGCCTAGCTTCAGGGCGGTGTACTTGATCAGTGGGCGGGTGGCCGGGGACAGCTGGTACTCCTGGTAGAACTGCCGCAGCAGTTCGAGGATTTCCCAGTGGTCCGCGGTCAGCGCAATGCCCTCGCGCTCGGCAAGGGCCTCGGCGGCTGCATGGGACCAGTCTTGCAGGTCGACCAGGAAGCCGTCCTTGTCCAGGGCGATCGCCTGATCGGCAACGGTGAGGGTATTCATAGCCAGCTGTTGACCTTGTCGTAGTGCAGCGACAGTTCGACGAACCCGGCGTAGTCCACGGCCTTGGCCAGGTCGTTGCCGACCGCGCGGGCTTGCAGGTCTTCGTCCAGGGCGAACAGGCGCTGGGCCAGGCTGGCGGCTTGCAACTGGCGGTACGCTTCGCTGCCGCTGCGCAGGGCGTACACCGCATCGCCGCACAGCAGCAGGGCGTCGTGCGCGCCAAGCAGGCGTAGGCAACTGGCCAGGCGCTCGTCGCCGAACGGGGAGTGGGCAATTACGTGCAGGGTCGTCATCAGAGCGTTACCACCTGGTCGAAACGGGCGATCAGTGCGGTCAGTGCCGCGTCATCCAGCACTTGCACTGGCAGTGCCAGGCTGTCGGCGGCCAGGCCACGGCGGGTGAGGCTGTGGTTGCAGGCGAACAGTTCTTCGACGCCGAACATCGGCAACGCCTGCAGGTTGGCGGCCAGGTTCTTATGTTGCACGGCGGCAGGTTGCTGGTATGGCGCCAGCTGGAACACGCCATCGTCGAGGAACAGCATGCCCAGCGGCAGGTCGAACGCGCCACCGGCCAGGGCGATGTCCAGCGCCTCGCGGGCAGATGGGCCGTTCCACGGCGCCTGGCGGCTGATGATCAACAAGGATTTGGCCATTTCAGTCGCCTCCAAAGCAGACAAGGCGGTCGGCGACTTGCGCGGCCTCGTGCAGTTGCCCCAGGCCGGACAACTCCCATGGCCTGGGCAGGTTCACGGCCGGGCGCTGATAGCGGTTGGCCTCGGCCTCGTCGAGCACGCCACGGCGCAAGGCGGCGGCGATGCACACCACGGCATCCAGCTGGTGGGTCTCGATAAAGGCACGCCACTGCGCGGCCACGTCCACTTCATCCTGGGGCGCGACCACGTTGGCCGAGGCACTGTGTACCCCGTCCTGATAGAAGAACAGCCGGGCAATCTCATGCCCGCCGGCCAGCACCGCCTCGGCATAGCGCAAGGCGCGCCGCGAGGAGGGCGCATGGGCCGGGGAGAACACCGCGATAGCGAATTTCATGGGTAACTCATGCAAAGGAATACCGCCATGATAAAGCAAAAAAGCCCGCGCCCGCTTGTGCATGCGGGCGCGGGCTTTTGTAGGAGGCCTTGTGTCGCGATGGGCTGCAAAGCAGCCCGGGGCTTCAGCGCAAATGCACAAATTGCTGGGGCTGCTTTGCAGCCCATCGCGACACAAGGCCGCTCCTACAGGGATTGCGCAAGGCCCTGTCAGAAGGGAACAGGCCTCAAGCCTGTTCCTTGCTCTCCGGCAGGAACCAGTTCAGCACCAAGGCACAGATGCCACCGGTCGCCACCCCCGACTCCAGCACATGGCGCACCGCCGCCGGCATATGCGCCAGGAACTCCGGCACCTGCGCCACACCCAGGCCCAGCGCCAACGACACGGCAATGATCAGCAGCGCACGCCGGTCCAGGCGGGTGCTGGCCAGAATATTGATGCCCGACGCTGCAACCGCGCCAAACATGACCATTGCCGCACCCCCCAGCACCGGCTCTGGCACCGCCTGAATCACCCCGGCAACACTGGGGAACAGCCCCAATATCACCAGCATTACGGCAATCCACATGCCGATATGGCGGCTGGCAATACCGGTTAGCTGAATCACGCCGTTATTCTGCGCAAAGATTGAACTCGGGAAGGTGTTGAACAAGCCCGCCAACAGCGAGTTGGCGCCGTTGACCAACACGCCACCCTTGATCCGCTGCATCCATACCGGGCCTTCGACTGGCTGGCGCGACACCTTGCTCGTGGCGGTCACGTCACCAATGGCTTCCAGCGACGTCACCAGGTAGATCACCAGCATCGGAATGAACAGTGCCCACGAGAAGCTCAGGCCGAAGTGCAGCGGCGTCGGTACCTGAAACAGCGCGGCCTCGTGCATACCGGTGAAGTCCAGGCGGCCCATATAGCCCGCCAGCGCATAGCCGACCGCCAGGGCAATAACGATGGCACAGCTGCGCATCCACACCACCGGAATACGGTTGAGGATCACGATAATGGCCAGCACCACACCCGACAACAGCAGGTTCTCGCCATTGGCGAAGGTGCCATTGGCCATGGCACCGAAGCCGCCACCCATACTGATCAGGCCGACCTTGATCAGCGTCAGGCCGATCATCAGCACGACAATGCCGGTGACCAGCGGGGTGATCAGGCGTTTGACGAAGGGCAGGATGCGCGAAACGCCCATTTCGACGAACGAGCCAGCGATGACCACGCCAAAGATGGCGGCCATCACACCTTCGACTGGCGTGCCTTGCTTGACCATCAGCGCACCCCCGGCAATCAGCGGGCCCACGAAGTTGAAGCTGGTGCCCTGCACGATCAGCAACCCGGCGCCAAACGGCCCGAAGCGCTTGCACTGCACGAATGTGGCGATACCGGAGATTACCAGCGACATGGAGACGATCAGGTTGGTGTCCCGCGCGGACACCCCCAGCGCCTGGCAGATCAACAGCCCGGGCGTCACGATCGGCACGATGATCGCCAGCAGGTGTTGCAGCGCCGCCAGCAGCCCGATCAGCAGCCGAGGCTTGTCCTCGAGGCCAAGCACCAGCTCATTGGCGGGGGCCGATGCTGCTGGGCTGTGTTCATGTGTGCTCATGGCTGAAAGCTGCCCCTGAAGAAAAAAGGAGCGCATTCTACGGGGTGAAGGCAGATTGCGGTAGAGCAAAGCACGATGCCGACATGATCGGCGACCCTACGCCTAATTACCTGACTTTTCAGTCAAAAACCGCCCGCCGCGAATGTGCACTGCTGCGCCGGTTAACCTATGCTAAAGGCGAACACCGGCATGCCTTTCCCACACCCACAAAAAAGCCCGCCGAAGCGGGCTTTCTCACAACCTACAACAATCAGTCATCACGCCCCATGATGCCAAACAGCTGGAGCAGGCTGACGAACAGGTTGTAGATGGACACATACAGGCTGATGGTGGCCATGATGTAGTTCCGCTCACCACCGTGAATGATCGCGCTGGTCTGGAACAGGATGCACACCGACGAGAACAGCACGAAGCCAGCGCTGATCGCCAGTTGCAGGCCGCTGATCTGGAAGAAGAAGCTGGCCACGACCGCACCCAGCAGCACGAAGAAGCCGGCAGTGATGAAGCCACTGAGGAAGCTCATGTCCTTGCGGGTAATCAGTACGTAAGCCGACAGACCACCGAACACCAGGGCAGTCATGGCAAATGCCGAACTGACAACCTCGGCACCACCGGCCATGCCCAGGTAGCGGTTGAGGATTGGGCCGAGAATGAAGCCCATGAAGCCGGTGAGGGCGAAGGTGGAGACGAGGCCCCAGGCCGAATCACGCAGCTTGTTGGTCAGGAAGAACAGCCCGTAAAAGCCGATCAGCACCACGAACACGTTCGGGTAGCCGACACGCATTTGCTGGGCAACGAAGGCCATGACGCCGCTGAAGGCGAGGGTGAGCGCCAGCAGACTGTACGTGTTGCGCAGGACCTTGCTGATCTCCTGCTGCTCGACCTGCTGGCCGTGATGTACGGCATAATCCTGTTCGCGCATGGCGACACTCCTTGGTAAACCTGTGGTTTCGAACGTTCAGATGCTGGGAGTCTACCAGAGCCATTGCAACCCGCGACACAGAGAGTTTGACAGCTTGTTTCATTACGGTATTATGGCGGCCGCAAACGAGCTGGAAGCGTGGCCGAGTGGTTTAAGGCAACGGTCTTGAAAACCGTCGATGGGCAACTATCCTAGAGTTCGAATCTCTACGCTTCCGCCATATTCAAAGCCCTGATTATTCAGGGCTTTTTGCGTTTCTGAGGGGCGGAAAACTCGACGCTGAAAAGGCCAAGTGTTCCGCAACTTTTCGATGGTGTTCCGCAACTCTTTCGCAAAAAAGGTTTCATCGGGTTGGTTTCACGATCTCTCTGACGCGGCGGTAAACGGTCTGCGTGATCCGCTTATCGGTATGTCCTAGTAGTCTACTCACGTGCGCCAGGCCTTCAATTTCGCTCGCTGCTTTGGGCCGGATATCGCGAAACTGGAATTGACGAATGCTATCGGCCAGGACGCTATCAAGGTCTTCCATCGCTTTGGCGGCGGCCTTGGATCTCGCATCGTCAAAGCGAAGGCGCAGCATCGCTTGCGTCACGTTGCGGCCGTCCTCTGTCACGATTAGCTAAGGGTTGCGAACCCCTCGCGCCTTGCGTTGGCTCAGAAGGCGCTCAACCAGTACCCCCAACTGGCTGGTCTCTGCTTCCGTGCCAAGACGTATCCTCAGCTTTTTCGTCGTTTTGCCTTGGGCGAATTGTAGGTAACCATCAACCACGTCCGAGGCTCGAGTGGCGAGCACGTCCGCTGGGCGTTGCCCGGTCAAATAGCCCAGGTCCATGGTATCGCGCAATTCAGGAGCGGCGTATTCGTAGACAGCATCCCAGATCGCCGGCCCAGCATAGAAGTCCCTAGGAGTCTCCTTGTTCTTGCGGATACCGGTCGCTGGGTTTGGGCGGTCAGTAATGCCCCACTCCCTTGCCATGTTGAAAATGTGATAGAGAAGGGCGATCTCTCGATTCGCCCTAACCTTGCCTGTCCGTCGATCTCGATACTGAGCAAGTATTTGAGGTGTAATCAGCTCCATCGGGGCATCATCGAAGGCTTTGCGCAACTGTTTGAGCTCAGCCAGGTTGTCCTTCTGGGTTCGCGGCTTTTTACCCGGGATGACATCCCTTTCATAGCGATCAAATAGCTGACCCATCAAGCGCGTTATCTTTGGAATGGCCTTCCTGTCGAGCTTCGCCCATTCTACTTTGGCGATGTCCAGGTCGTTACCCAAAGGTATCTCTCGACGCCTGCCATCTTCGTCCCTCCCGTCGTAGTAGTAAGCAACCCAGATGTTGCCGTTTTTGCGTTTTCGCGTACGCCGAATCATTCGCGGCGGAAGATCTCTATTAGCGGTTTGTTTCGGACGCATCTTGCTAACCCACCCGAGACAAATCGAAAGTCCACGTCTCTGCGACGGCGCTCATTGTTGTTGGCTTAACGCCAGCCAACTTGAGGCGAGCGTACACTTGGCCAACGACCGGACGTCTATCGCTTGATTTTTACTGGTGATCCCTTGCGGAGGATTTGGTCATGATCATCCGCAAGGGAGGACTTTCGAGATCTTACTGCTAGAAGGCTTGCTCAAACTTATCGATGGTCGGTTGCTCGGCCAGCATACTCGCAGCTTTGAAAGAAAAATTTTGATAGTGCGGCTGCAGCGTGTGCTCATCCAAAGCTTTCTGACTTTTCCAGATTTCATAAATCATGAAGTCGGTAGGTACACCCTCTAATTTATGTAGGACGTACTGAATACATCCCTCTTCTTTTTTAGAGGCCTCGACCAAGCTGCGGAGCTCGGTTAACAGGTCTTCTTCCAGACCTTCTTCCGCTTTCAATCTTGCGATAATCACAATGGGTAAATTGTTAGGCATATGATCTTGCTCCAAGGGGGAAACCGGTTTACCGAGTGATGACGACTTTACCTATAGCCTCTCCGGACTCCAGGCGGGCATGAGCTGCCTTTACACCCTCAGCTGTGAATGGGTGTCGTTCGTCGATAAGGGGCTTGACTAACCCGCGATCCACTAATCTGCTCAGCTTTGTGAGAATCTTGCCGTGATGACTACGGTCAAGATCATGGATGATTGATACAGCCATGAAGACCAAGTCCAGCCGTAGTGCCTTGAAATGCATATCTGTGAGGTCGTAAGTGTCATAGCCGATGATGGATATGACATGGCCCTTGAGCTTGGCAGCCTTCAGCGAGTTTGTGAGCACTGTGCCACCGAGCGTATCGAACACTGTGTCAAAGCCAGAGCCGTTGGTAATACGGCGGGTGTATTCTTCTGGCGATTCTTCTCGGTAAAAGGCGACATCGTCGGCGCCCAGGGAGCGGGCAATCTCTGCTTTCTGTACATTCGAGACTGTAGTGGCAACACGGGCTCCCATGAGTTTTGCCAGCTGAATGCCGATGTGGCCGACGCCACCCGTTCCGCCATGAATCAAGACTGCATCATCTGGCTGGATGGAGGCCCGATCAATCAAAGCTTCCCAGGCGGTGATTGCCACGAGCGGAAGACTCGCCGCATCAGCAAAATTCAATGAGGCGGGCTTGAGAGCGATTAATCTTGCGTCTGCTTCAACTTGCTCCGCCAAGGCGCCAGGAATGCCCACGATGCCTCCGACGCATCCATAGACCTCATCCCCCACCTTGAATTGGCTAACGCCTTCACCCACCGAACTGATGATGCCAGAGACGTCCATATGCAGGATGGCGGGAAAGGTGAGACCTGCGGTGCCTTCGCTCCCGCTGCGAATCTTGGTATCAACCGGGTTGACACTGGTGGCCATAACATCAATGACGACGTGGCCTGGGCGTGCTGAAGGGCGAGCTGTTTCTATTTCTTCAAATACATCCGACTGGCCGTGCTGGTTTATCACGATTGCTTGCATCGATTATCGCTCCGCTTGAAAACCCAAAATCTATCAGCAATGCAAATTCGCGAATATGCTATTCTTGTTGCTTCATTCGGTCTTAAAAGTTGTTAATTTTTATGCTCGACTCCCTTGATGAGCTTCGCTTGTTTCTTGCCGTTTATGAGGAGGGAACCATCCGTGCGGCGGCGCAGCGACTGGGTCTCACAGCGGCGGGCGGGAGCAAGAAATTGCTTGCCCTTGAGGATCGACTAGGGCGAAGGCTTTTTAACAGAACGACTCGGAAATTGAGTCCAACCGCTGATGCCGAAAAGCTCCAACGGTTTGCCAGGCAGATACTGGATGGCGTCATGGAGGCGGAGCGGACTTTTTCTGAAGCACAGGACGTCTCAGGATCTTTACGTATCACAGCTTCTGCCACATTCGCACAGGGCTACCTTGCTCGCGTGCTGAGCAGCTTTCTAGCTGCCTATCCGAAGGTTGTAGTAGATCTTCACCCTACCGACCAGGTCGTCGATGTTGTTGCAAAGGGCTTTGATTTGGCCATCCGTCATGGAGTGTTGGCGGATTCTTCCATGATTGCACAGCGTATAAGCGATTCGCGGCGAGTCATCTGCGCTGCGCCCGTGTATTGGGACAAGGTCGGGGTACCACGGTTGCCCAGAGATCTTACGAATTTGGAAGGTCTCATTGTCGGGAAAGAGGTTAATTGGTCACTGTCCAAAGGTGGTAGTCAGCAATCGATCAAGATTAAACGCCGATTCGAATCGAGCCAGGCGGAGGTCGTCAGGCAGATGGCGTTGGATGGCCATGGCATCGCGCTCTTGGCAGACTGGCATGTCAAGCCCGATCTTGTATCAGGTAGGTTGGTCGAGGCGTTGCCTGATTGGAATGTGGAACCGAATGTAGGCGTCTATGCTGTGTACCCCTCTAGGGAGAATATGGCCCCACCTGTGCGAGCGTTCATCGAGCACTTCAAAGAATGGGCCACGATCCATCCCATCGAGGCCGAGGTAAAATGAATTTGGGGGGCACGAGAGTCAACAACCTCCCCCCGGCAGTATCTTCGGATAACTACTACCTGGTAAAGCCTGCACATGATGCCGTGCTGCTAGGCCCTTACGGATCGTCCGGAGTGGTGAGTGCCGTACATGGCCTCACCGTCAACGAATCTCGAAAGTTGGAAGATTAGCGAGTGGGAGCCGGGCCATTCTTTGCAGGAGTACGATAAATAACATAAGGTTTTTGGCGTACGTCAACACCCTCATTGAAACCAGCTTGTCTATGTAACTGGTTGGCAGTAAAGTACAGGTAGCCGTCAGGGCCTATTGACAAAGTATCAGGCCAAAGCACGCGTGGATCTTGTACAACGGTGCTCCAGCGGCCATGGGAATCGAGACGATGGATAGCATTATGCTCATAGTCGCTTGCGTAAATGTTTCCGGCAGCGTCAGCTTCCAAGCCATCCGAGGCACCCTTGTCACCCAAGTCGATTACAGCAGCAGCTAGTCTCTCCTCGGAAACAGCAGGGTCACGTAGGAGCGCTGTAGGCACGCTATACAGACGACGGCTTGTAAGCGGGGAGTAATAGAGCGTAGTGCCATCTGGCGAAAGAGCGATACCGTCAGACGCGATAGTGAAAGGCTTAGTAGTACCGTCAGGATTTCGGAAAAGCATTTGTTTACCCTCAACAATTGCCACGAATTCTGCATCTGCCGAGGTCGAAATATGGCCGACCAATCGTTTTAGCGCCTTCCCGGTGGCAAGGTCGACAACGATAATTCCGCCTTGGCCGCTCGGTGATGAGTCCGTGACATATGCAACACCTTCTCGCCCAACGCGGAAATCGAGTCGTACATCGTTGACATATGTGCTAGCGTCGATGACATTCGACGGCAAGATTACAGTTTTCACCACCTTGTCGGTAGCTAGATCAATAGCAACTAGCTTGGCACCACCGCTAATTGGGCGAGAGAACTCAGGAGCAGCTGTATCAAGTACCCAAAGACGCCCCCGCCCATCGGCAACGACACTTTGAACACTCAGGAATCGCTCGGAAGGGTGGGTATTGTCTTGGCGGTTAATCTGAGCATTAGGATAAGGTACCGACTTGCCGTTTCGCCACTCAGCGACTGTGTACGGAACTTCGTCGCCCCAGCGCGGAAAATTAACGAAAATCCGACCGGTTTCGCTGACAGTGACCCCGGTCGGCATTGCGCCGTAGAAAGTCGCCACTGGCTCGATCACGCCTATAGATCGGGCTGCAGGTAATGACGAAGGCTCCCCGGCCTCAGCACTGAATGCCGGATGAGAGATCAGCGCAACAAGAGACAGTGCTACATACATTCTGGATGGCTTATACATAAAAATCCTTGGCTGATAAGTACTACCATGCGATTAATAAATTAGGCTTTGATCACATCAAGAGCCGACAAGGTAGTGAAGAAGATTTGTCCTTCAGGACAATATTGACAGACTAACCCTGGGGTAAGCAGTCAGAACAATGGTTTTGTGCATGTGCCGGCTCCCGCTCTTACTTTTTATGATTCGCGTTTAACGGATAGAGAACTTTCACCATGGTTGGCTCAAGGAGCCAGTCGGTAGTTTTTTCACGGTAGCCAAGATAGTGCTCCGTCAGCTTGTGAGCCTTAAAAGCAGCTTCGTCCCTGTAGCTTTCAATCAGATAGAAACCGCTATCTGTATCGGAAACGAAGAGATCGTAACTAATATTTCCCAACTCGGTTCGTGTGGCTTTCACCAGTGCTTGCAGAGCTTTCTCTACATTAATTCGGTACTCTGGCTTAGGTTGTAAAGTGGCAAAAACATGAACGGTCATTACGGTATCCTTCAAAGCGGTTATGTCGACATGTGTGTCTGAGTCAAACTTGACATCACCGTTAAGCCGATAGGCATAGGCTGCCCACCTCAGTGAGTAGCAGCGCTTTAATGAGCTATTCGTCTGACTATCAGGCCTTGATACCAAGCGCCTCAATCAGAATCTCGGCAACCTTCGCTGAGGACTGCGGGTTTTGGCCGGTAATCAACTGGCCATCACGAATGGCGAAGGGTTGCCAGTTATCGCCGCCTTCAAAAACACCGCCCAGTTCCCGCAATCGAGTCTCCAGCATAAAGGGCACCACGCCTGCCAGGCCAACCTCAACCTCTTCGGCATCGGTGAATGAATTGACGCGCTTGCCATGTACCATCGGCAGCCCATCGCTTCGAACCGCAGAAACCAGACCGGCAGCGCCGTGGCATACCGATGCAATGAGCCGGCCATTTTCAAAAGCTGACTCCACCGCGACCTTCACACTTTGATCGGTAGGCAGATCCCACATCGTGCCGTGGCCACCCGGGAAGAAAACGGCGTCGAAATCTTCGCTTCTTAGCTCGCTGACAGGGAATGTCCTTTCGATCTGAGCCAGCAACGAGTCATCAGCCAACATACGTTCAACATCGGGATCGTTCGCCCCTTTAGCTTTAACACTGCCGGCATCGATCGGCGCTTTGCCACCGGCAGTTGAGGCAATTACTATCGACGCACCTGCATCGACTAGCGCGTAGTAGGGTACGGCAAGTTCTTCAGCCCAGAGGCCAGTGGGCTTGTCAGTGTTACCCATACGGCTGCTGGACGTCACGATCATCAGAATTTTAGGAGCCATGAAGTTTTCCTTTGTTCAGCTATTAATCAGGGGTCAATGTTGGTTCAGTGATTTGATAAACTCGGTTGCTTGAGCATGGTCGGAGAAGGGGGTCTGGCCAGTGATCAACTCACGATCCACTACAACCTTGGGCTGCCATGCATCAGCAAACTGCATCTGGCCACCTGCCTGCGCCATCGCTTTTGCCGGGTAGTAGCGCAGTTTTTCGCCTTTCAGCGAATCTTCAAAAACCTTCTCTTCGGCATCTGAAAAGATCGTCATACGGTAGCCGCTGTAGGCCCAGTTCCGCGCCTGATCCAGCCGGCTATTGACCAGAGCCTGCTCATAGCTGCATGGATCATCCTGAGCAGCCAGAAGCGCGATCGGGCCACGGCAGATTGGGGCAGTCGGCTTGCCTTGCGCATGAAAATGCTGCAGCAGCTGTCCGACCTTTGGATTGTTCGAGAGATCAATAAGCCCCGCGTGCCGGCCTGGGATGAAAACGCCGTCATAGCGGCCTAGTCCAGATTTCATTACTTCAGCCAGAGACCTGACGTGATCGGGCGCGGTTAGACTCTCAACGCCACCCTGTATACGGCGCATTTCGCCAGCCTTGCCGGCGAAGTAAACCGGATCAATAGAACGCGGATCCGCCTTGGGCTGGTTTCCTTTCGGAGTGGCTACCGTTAACTGGTAACCGGCACGTAACAGAGCATCAGCGGGAACGCCGAATTCATTGAGGTAGTAACCCGTCGGCAAAGTCTTGCCGTCCTGAAGGGGCAATTCGGTTTCACTGGAGAGCAGCACCAGTACCTCGCCTTTGGGCGCAGCATGAGAAGTAGCAGAAATAGCAAATGCCAATCCGAGTAATAGTGATTTGCACAGCGATTTCATGACGATCTGTCCGTTGCTGTGGGTAAAAGATAGTTTTTGCTAAAGGCCAAAGTGGTCGCTTGTGTGAGCCAACTGTATTGATAGAACTGATGCAGATAAACTGGCAAGAAAGCAATTCATTAATTACACTGGTGAACAAATGAGAGCCTTTGACCCCGTCCAACTGGGCAGCATCGAGCTGTTCTGCAAAGCAGCGGAACTCGGCAGTTTCACCGCCGCCGCCGAAGTGTTGGGGCTGACGCCAGCATCGGTCAGCCGCTCAATCAGCCGACTGGAGGCGAGATTAGGTGTCCGGCTTTTTGCGCGTACAACTCGACACATCCGTCTAACCACTGAGGGCGAGCTTTACCGGCAGCAGTGTCAGCAAGCGCTGGAGCAGATAGCGGAAGCGGAACGAATAATTACTGGAAACCAAAAAGTCCCCAGTGGAGTGCTACGCCTTAGCGTCGGCACCCCCTATGCGCATTACCGGCTGCTTCCTCTGCTGCCTGAATTTCAAGCGATGTATCCCCAGGTCGAGATCGAGCTGAGTATCTCGAATCGCGTGGTGGACTTTGTCGATGAGGGATTTGATCTGGCCATCAGGTTGGGCATTCCGCAAGACTCCAGGCTAATTGCGCACACCCTTGAAGATGCCACTCTGGGGGTTTTTGCCGCCCCCTCCTACTTAAAAGCGCGCGGAACACCGTCGACGCTGGCCGATCTGAATGACCATGACTGTCTACAGTTCGTGCTTCCAAGCACTGGACGGGCTATGCCCTGGATTTTCAGGGACGTGGCCGGCAAAGATATCGACTTTACCTTCCGAAGCCAGAAGCGGGTTCATGACGACGTGCTTGGCTGTGTCAACTGGGCGATTGCAGGCGGGGGACTATTTCAGATTTATCATTTCATCGCCCAAGCAGCCGTCGACCGGGGCGAACTTGTTGAGGTTTTGCACAGTGCTGGCGGACGTACTCGCCGGTTCTCCATCCTTTATCCCCAGAACCGGCACCTCTCAGCTCGGGTGCGCGCATTTGTAGACTTCATCGTGCGAGCTGTACGCCACCCCTAGCTGGTGTGTCAAATACTGGATATCTAGCATAGTCACAGGGCTTCGCGACTGTATGCTTCAATCATGAATGACCGTATCCATCGTTGTCCTTCATCTCGCTCTGTTCTTCCATGCCAAACCATCGCTTTCGTGAACCCAGGAATATCGACTGGTGGCTCTCTCACGACAAGTGTTTCATCCGCTGGAGTCAGCCGCTCTGGTGCTACAGCGATCAGATCACAGGTGCTTAGCAACTCTGGGAGTATGAGGAAGCTGGGGACAGAGACGGAGACTCTTCGCCGTCGATTAATCTTTGACAGCGCTTCATCGGTCACCGCGTGGCTTATTGAAAACTTGGAAGGTGGCCGAGTTCGGATACTCACCCAAGAGACCCAGATCGGAAAGCCTGCACAGGAGCTTGCACAGGCCCAGCCGAATCCTGTGATCAGCGGCCATCAGAATTGGTTAAGTGGACTGGTCGATGCTGCAAAGGGCCTGAGCTTTTAACCGAATCTTAAAACTCAAATGCGGCAGTTGGTTACATTCAGGTGTTGTTGCATCTGATCAACGACTCGCCTGGCTCTGGACGACAGAGGCCACTCTGATCTGTAGATGAGCCAGAGCGTGTCCACAACGGGGTTCCCACACTCCACCACCTGCAAAGTATCTTGTTTGTGGAAGGCGCGCCTGGCGAACCTCGGCAGCACAGTAAAGCCCAAACCTCTTGAAACCGGCTCCAAGATGAGGCCTACCTGATTACTGAAGCCTCGTTTCTGGATTGCTTGAATACCCTGTGCTTCTGGATACCTTCGGCTGAGTAGGCGCGTTGCCATAGCGGCCCCGTCGGGGTGATCGATGAAGCCAAGTTCGGAGAGCGTTTCGAACCCCACGTAGGGTTTGGCGGTTGGCAGTATCAACTCCAATGGCTCCTCGGCAAACCTCTGTGCTTCGATCCTCTCGTTGTCTGGCTTGTAAGTCACAATTCCCATTTCGAAACGATTGCTCAGTACTGCTGCGAGCACCTCCGCGTCAGGGGCGAACCTGTGGCGAATGATCAGTCCAGGATGGGCTTGTTGATAGTCCAGCAGGAGCGGATACAGTGCCAATCCTATACTGCCGGGGGACACTAAGCTGATATCACCTACGTCTTGTTCTTCTGCGCTCAGGCGGGCATCGAGTGCACGGCCAGCGCGCTCCATTTCTCTGAAGTATTCCAACAAGGCATTCCCCGCAGGGGTCAGCTCAACGTGCCGGTGGTGACGGATGAATAGACTACCGTACTGCTGTTCCAAGTGTCGTATGTGCTGACTCACGGCAGCCTGGGTCAGATTCAGATGCTCGGCAGTGCGGGTGAAATTCCCAAGATCGGCAAGCACTGCGAAGGATCGGAGCCACTGCGGGTTAACCATCATGAAGTCTTATCGTAACCATAACGTGATCGTTGTTTTCATTATACGTTGCGGGGGATAGGGTAGGGCCAACTGTTTTGGAGGCTAGCCGATATGTCCGTTTATCCACGCAATTTCTCTCACATTGGCCTGTCGGTCACCGATCTGGACGGCGCCGTCAAATTCTATACAGAGGTACTGGGGTGGTACCTGATCATGCCGCCGACCACCATCACTGAAGACCAAACCGCAATTGGCGTAATGTGTACGGATGTTTTTGGTGAGGGGTGGGGCTCGTTCCGCATCGCCCACCTGTCCACGGGTGATCGTATCGGCGTCGAGATATTTGAGTTTCCCAACGCCGAGCGTCCGGAGAATAACTTTGAATACTGGAAAACGGGGGTTTTCCACTTCTGCGTACAAGATCCGGATGTCGAAGGCCTAGCCGCCAAGATCGTCGCTGCGGGCGGTAAGCAGCGGATGCCGGTGCGTGAATACTTTCCAGGTGAGAAGCCGTACCGCATGGTTTACATGGAGGATCCGTTCGGCAACATCCTTGAAATCTACAGCCACAGCTACGAGCTCACCTACTCGGCGGGAGCTTATCAATCATGATTCTGGCAACAACACACCGCGCTTTTACCTGGCATGGCAGCGCTGACCCAGCAGAGCTGAGACTCAATGAGATCCCTCTTCCTAGGCCGGAAGCGGGCGATGTGCTCATTCGTAACGTCGTGATCGGCCTCAATCCTGTGGATTGGAAAGTCTTGGGTGGGCGTCTGGTCAGTTGGCAGCCAGGTCACGTACCAGGTGTAGATGGTGCGGGTGTTGTGGTTGCTGTCGGTGAGAATGTCCCAGCTTCTTGGATTGGCCAACGTGTTGCTTACCACCAAAGCCTTAGTCGTCATGGTAGTTTTGCGGAATATACCTCTGTGAAAGCCAGAGCAGTCCTTCGGGTTCCGGCAAGCGTGAGTTGGGAACAAGCAGCCAGTCTCCCGTGCCCAGCACTCACCGCGTGGTTGGCTCTCGAAAAGCTACCACAGTCATGTCAGACGCTGCTGGTGAGTGGGGCTGGTGGATCTGTTGCAAATCATCTGATTCAGATAGCTGTGCGGCGAGGGTTCAAGGTCAGCTCGCTGAGCCACCCGCGGCATGCGCAACGGCTGACCGATCTGGGGGTGTTCGACTGCATGGAGGGCCCTCTCGTTGAGGCATGGGATGGGCCCATGGTGTTCGACGCTGTAATAGACACGGTGAACGCTCAACATGCTGCGCGACTCGTGGCCGCGCTTAGGGCCAACGGTCACTTGGTATGCGTTCAAGACCGGCTCCAGGCGTCTCCAGTACCACCTTTCACTCGGACGATTTCGATGCACGAGGTGGCACTGGGTGCGTTGCATACGTTCGGTGACGATCGTGCCTGGCAAGACCTCGTAGATGCAGGCGAGAGTATCCTCACCTCAGTGGGGAGGGGCGAGTGGGAGCCTGAGAGTTTTAATGTCGCCTCGTTTGAGCGTCTTCCAGATCATCTTGAAGGCCTGCAGCACCGAGCCTTTAGCGGTAAAGGCTTGGTCCGCATCACGAGCGATGAGTTGGGCAACTTGCCGTGACGTGTGCAATGTCTCAAGCTTTCCCCAGTGCTCATGACTGAATGATGAACCGTCCAATTCGAGTGCTGAGTATTTCCACCCCGTCGTTTGCTAACCAAAGGTATCGCAATGCACAGTGCCCCCGAAGGAAATGAGATCATCATTGGCGCCGACTTGGGCGGTACTAAGCTGCTGCTATTATGCGGAGCTCATTCAAGACGTTTTGAAACGGGGCCCGGCTACACACCCGAAGACTTTGCTACCCAACTCTATGCCTTCATCGAAGATGTGGGTCTAAGCCCGGTTCGTATTGGAATCGCGGTGCCTGGTCTGGTCGCTCGCGACGGCGAGATCGTTAGCTGCGATGTCCTACCCTGTCTGACAGGCTGGCGTCCAGAAACCTCCCTCAAAGCACTTGGGTGCCAAATAACAGTTATCAATGATGTCGAGGCGGCACTGCAGGAAGAAATGCAGGATGTTGGTAATGATTTTACTGGTGGCGTGATTATGGCGGGCACTGCCATCGGTGCTGCATTCATGACTCACGGACGGGAATTACGTGGTGTTAATGGCTGGGCTGGGGAGCTTGGGTATTTACCGCTACACGTTGATGGTTCAGTCAAGAGGCTGGATGAGATAGCCGGTGGCGGCGCCATGGCCAACTTGCTTGGCATCAGTGGAGAAGCCCTCGCTCGATTGGCGAATGATGATGACCCTATCGCCACGGCAACAGTGAGGGCCGGTGGTGAGGCGTTGGGTCTAGGGATGGCCAGTATCATAAATTTGCTCAACCCCTCGCGTCTGGCAGTGGGTGGTGGCAGTTTGAAACTGAAAGGCTACTGGGAAG
The DNA here is from genome assembly GCF_003935475.1 of Pseudomonas sp. p99-361. Classification (NCBI taxonomy): domain Bacteria; kingdom Pseudomonadati; phylum Pseudomonadota; class Gammaproteobacteria; order Pseudomonadales; family Pseudomonadaceae; genus Pseudomonas; species Pseudomonas sp. p99-361. The sequence goes on from NZ_RHQO01000016.1 coordinate 43,290, forward strand.
CTGCTTTGCTTGCAGCCGAGACTCATGCTATTCCATCACTATGGAACGCTTGCATTGTCAAACGAGTGAAGTCGGAAGATTTTGTAGCGGCGCTAGGATCTATACGAGCAGCTCAGCGGGATGCAGCTTAATCAGGTGCGAGATTTTGAATAGCCAAAATGCATCAATGTAGAACAGCAATGCTCACGTCGTCGGAGGTCATAGCACTGAGCCGTGGCGCACACAAGGATCTGAAGTCGTGGTCGTTGTTCGTGGCGCTGACGGAGTTTGTCTGGCAGAACACAACCCTGGTCTCGAATGCAGTTAGGTGGGCGTCTATTTGGTTTGAGATGGAGATCGTCAACGCACTCGCGTTGGCTGAGTGGGAGGAACAGGGTTCTCCTTTGGCATGGCACGAGCGGTGGTGCGAAGGTTACCAGGCGGATGCTCAGGCCTTATTGTCTGAACTCACCTGCCTGATCGTCACGCAGGCACCAACTCAATAGTTCATCGTGGCGATTAGGTAAGCGACCGGCCATAGGGTTACCGCTTTCAGAGCAGAATCTGAGCAAGATGCTTATGCCTGAAGCTCACCGCACAAACAGACATTGCTGGTGCCCTAAGTGAAGAGAACGGCCTTGGGAATGGCTGAGGCGGGAGAGTCCCTCTTGAAGCAAACTCTTCAGGCGATACGGGCCCATCAGCAAGCCGTTGATGACGCCCGGCCAGTCGACGAGATGGAACGTCTTGAGCAGGTATTTCTTAGCCAGCAGTCGGCATGGCTACAGTCGTACACTCGACAAAGGCACTGAACTGTTACTGCGGGGCATGAGTGCCATCGACACGTGGGAGCCTCATTAACAAGAAAATGAGGGCTAGTAAGCCACTTCGTGTGGGGCTGATTGGGAATATGGAGCGAGAAAAAGGCAACCAGCCCCCCAGATCCTCCTTTGTACCACAGGCCATAGAGGCCAGGAGGCGCTCAAGCGGCGCGGCTGCTTCTGTCGATTGCAAAGGGCCGCAGGGCCAGTTCTGGCCGGGGCATTTCAGCTCCGGCCAGAACTGGCCTGTGCAGGCTTTGCTAGGTTGACGAACCCAGGTTGCCTGCAGGGGCTGCACGGCGCACGCTACATACGCCCCAGGTCAGCCCGAACACCGCCGCGATCACCGAGGCCGATAGCACGCCAAGTTTGGCTGCCCCCAGTGAGCCGGGGTCGAAGAACGCCAGGTTGGCGATGAAGATCGACATGGTGAAACCGATACCGGCCAACAGGCCCACCAGCGTGATGCTGCGCCAGTTCACCCCGGCGGGAAGCGCGCACCAGCCCAGGCGTACCATCAACCAGCTGACGCTGATGATGCCCAAGGGCTTGCCTGCGACCAGGGCGACTACCACGGCGATCATGACCCATTGTGGGCCCGCCGCAGACAGGTCGACCCCAGCCAGGCTGACCCCGGCATTGGCCAGGGCAAACACTGGCATGATGCCGTAGGCTACCCAAGGGTGCAGCGTGCCTTGCATCCGCACCACTGGCGGCAGCAGTTCGCGCTGTGCCAGGCGCAGGCGTTTCAACGGGTCGATGAGTTCGCTGGCATCGCGCTCAGGCGCCTTGGCGCGGCCCATCAACTCGCCCGTGAAGCGGCTTATGGCGTCCAGAGGGCGCTCACGCATCGGCATGGCGGCTACCGGGGTCATCAGCCCGAGCACAACGCCGGCGAGGGTCGGGTGGGCACCGGTCAACAGGATGCCCAGCCAAACGATCGCACCGGGAACGATATAGGCGTAAGCCGACCCCACACCGATCTTCTGCAGCGCGATTACCATCAGCAGGCCGATCGCCGCGACGCCGAAACCGCTGTAGTCGAGGCCGCCCGAGTAGAAGACCGCGATGATCAGCACAGCGATAATGTCATCGATGATCGCCAGGGCAAGCAGAAACACACGTACGTTGGACGGAATCGACTTGCCCAGCAGGGCCAATACGCCTACCGCAAAAGCGATATCGGTGGCCGTTGGCACTGCCCAACCCTGTTGGTCGGCTGGCGAATGAACGATACCGAGGTAGAGAAGCGCCGGTGCGGCTACGCCGCCGACCGCAGCGGCCATGGGCAGCATGGCCTGGCGCAGGCTGGCCAGGGCACCCTCGTGGATTTCGCGGCGGATCTCCATGCCCACCACCAGGAAAAAGATGGTCATCAGCCCATCATTGACCCAGAAATGCAGCGACTGTGCATACACGTGCGAGCCCACGCCGAACGTTATCGGGGCGTGCCACAGGGCTTCATAACTGTCGGCGGCAGGGGAATTTGCCCAGACAAGGGCGGCGATAGCGGCAACCAACAGCACGATGCCACTGACTGCTTCGATGTGCAAAAAGCGTTGAAGGCTGGCGAAGGCGCGCTCGGCCAGTTTCTGGGCGCGAGGCAAATCTGTTTTAGGCATAGGCGCAAGTACTCCCGCATGGCGGCCCGACCTGCGCTGTTCTTTAACCTGCCTCACTGCACCATGCAGCAGACACCCGGGCGTTAGTCTACCGAATAACCGCATTCAGATGAACCCGAATGCGGTTATCGATCATTTGCCGCGGGGCTGCCTGTACAGCGGGCGCCTGCGCTCGATCACTGGATCAGTGGCACACCGCTGAGTTTCTGCAGTTCATGGAAGTCGATGTCTGCGCATATTTCGATCACTTTCAACCCCTCAGGCGTAACTTCCAGCACTGCCAGGTCGGTGTAGATGCGGCTGACGCAGCCAATACCGGTCAGCGGGTAGGTGCATTCAGGCACCAGCTTGCTTTCGCCTGTCTTGGTCAGGTGGTCCATCATCACGAACACTTGGCGCGCGCCGGTGGCCAGGTCCATCGCGCCGCCCACCGCCGGGATCGAACCCTCGGCGCCGGTGTGCCAGTTGGCCAGGTCGCCCTTGACCGAAACCTGGAAGGCACCCAGTACCGCGATGTCCAGGTGGCCACCGCGCATCATCGAGAACGAGTCGGCATGGTGGAAGAAAGCGCCACCGGTCAACAGCGTCACGTGCTGCTTGCCGGCATTGATCAGGTCATCGTCTTCTTCGCCCGGGGCCGGGCTAGGGCCCATGCCCAGCAGACCGTTTTCGCTGTGCAGGAATACTTCCTTGTCACCCAGGTAATTGGCCACCAGGGTCGGTGCGCCGATGCCGAGGTTTACGTAGGCACCTTCCTGAATATCTGCAGCCACGCGCTGGGCCATCTCGGTACGGGAGAGCTTTTTGGTGATGGTCATGGCAGGCCTCATTCAGCGGTGGCAAGCGAAGCAGCGCTGGTGCCGGTGACGGCGACGACGCGCTGGACGAAGATACCCGGGGTGATGATGTGTTCCGGGTCCAGTTCACCCAGTTCGACAACCTGGTCGACCTGGGCGATGGCCGTCTTGGCGGCCATGGCCATGATCGGGCCGAAGTTGCGCGCCGCCTTGCGGTAGACCAGGTTGCCCCAACGGTCGCCTTTGTGCGCCTTGATCAGCGCAAAGTCGGCGTGCAGCGGCATTTCCAGCACGTACATGCGGCCGTCGATTTCACGGGTTTCCTTGCCTTCGGCCAGTAGCGTGCCGTAGCCGGTCGGCGAGAAGAACGCACCAATGCCCGAGCCCGCTGCGCGGATACGCTCGGCCAGGTTGCCCTGGGGTACCACCTCCAGTTCGATCTTGCCGGCGCGGTACAGTTCGTCGAACACGTACGAGTCGGACTGGCGCGGGAACGAGCAGATCACCTTGCGCACGCAGCCGGCCATCAGCAAGGCTGCCAGGCCGATCTCGCCGTTACCGGCGTTGTTGCTGATGATGGTGAGGTCGCGGGCGCCGGTGGCGATCAGGCCATCGATGAGCTCGGACGGCATGCCGGCAGTGCCGAAGCCACCGACCATGATGGTCGATCCGTCGGTGATCCCTTCCACCGCGCTGGCGATGGACTCGTACGTTTTATTGATCAAGGCGAGCTCCTGGTTGTTCCTGGAGTTGGAGTTGTCGGGCTGGCCGGCGCCTGTAAAGCGATTGGCCTGTCAGCATGTGCAATTGCTTGCTGACTTTGGCCATAGCGTGCCGCAAGACAGGGCTACAGTAGAGGGGGTTTGGCGGAATTCGTGCGATTATCGAACTGTTGTGCGATCTGCGAGCACCCCGAACGGCGGTGCAGTCGCGTGCGCTCAGGGGCTTGGCGCCTCCCTTTGCCCCTGCATGGTGCAACCCGCCACCTGACTGGCGTGTTTTTGCACCCTTAGCGGGCGGGATGCGGTGGTAAACCGTGATTCTACCCCGATGCCTCTATTGGCCTGCGACTTGCTATCAAATTGCCATTCGATGTCGCTTATGGTGAAGATAATGTCGCTTTCCAGTGCTTCCATGCAGTTGTCATCTCAGGAGAAGGGCTGGCTGCCCTGGTTTGGCAGAACCGGCAAGTTCAGCATGGGCTGGGCATGTCACTTGAACCGGGCAAATTATCCGCAAATCGAGCAAACCTTCGAGGCCATTGCCCAGACCCGCGTCCGTTTGCTGCAGGAGTGGGCGCACGAACAATGGGAGCACCTGGCCGAGCTGGCCGAGCAACTGGCCCCCGGCTTTGACCGGCTGGGCAGCGCGCAATTGCAGGACAAGCTGGCCCAGGCCGAGGACTTCTCCGAGCTGTTCGTCGTCGACCCCACTGGCAAGGTGCTTGCCTCGACCTGGCCGCAACGGGCAACAGCGCCCGTCGAGCACACCCGTGCGCTGGCGCAGGGGCTGAAGGCGCCATTTTTGCACGGCCCCTATTGCGACCCGCTGACCTTGAGCATCGGCCCGTCCTCTTCGCGCTTTCACGATGAGGTAACCCTGATGTTCTACCAGCCTGTGAAGGTTACCGGCAACGTCGTGGGTTGCCTCTGTGGTCGCGTACCCAACGATGTGCTGGGCGATCTGATCCAGCGCGAGGCCGGGCACATTTACGCCGAATCGGGTGACAACTACCTGTTCATGGCGCAGTCGCGCTTCGACCCGACTATCCAGCCCGGTACGGCGTTGTCGCGCTCGCGTTTCGAGGATGCCACCTTCACCCACGGCGAGAACCTGAAAAACGGCGTTCACACGGCGTGGGGCACCGTGCAGGTGCAGCGCCATACCGAGCTGGAGCTGCGTTTCACCGACCCATCCACCCGCGAGCTGCACCCGGGGGTACGCGAAACCATCCGTTGCGGCGCCAATGTGTTCGTTACCTACCCCGGGTATTCCGACTACCGTCATGTGCCAGTGGTGGGCAAGGGCGTGACCTTCCAGCTGCCGGGCTCGCCGGACCGCTGGGGAATGATGTGCGAGGCAGACCTCGAGGAAGTGTACCGGCGCCGCTCGCTCAGTTATGGCTTGATGAAGCCCTACATTGCGACGATGGTCGGCCTGTTCGGTTGCAACTACCTGGTGCAGCACTACGCGGGCCTGCCGCAGGGCCTGAACGAGATGGTCGAAGCCTTGGCCATGCTCGCCGCTGCGGTGCTGTTCGGCATGCTCGGGCCGCGCCGTGTGGCGGCGCGCCTCAATGGCATGAGCAATGTGCTGCGGACCATCGCCGAGGGTGGGGGCAACCTGCGCCAGCGGCTGGATACCCACACGGTGGGCAACGATGAAAGCGGCGACATGGCCCGCTGGATCAACAGCTTCATCGACCGCCTGGATGCAGTGGTAGGGCAGGTGGTCAAGGCCAGCCACACGGTGGGCGTCACCAACCAGATGATGCTGGGCCGTAGCCAGGATGCCAGCGTCACTTCGGCTGACGTGGCCGAGGCCGTGCATCAGATGATGATCATCATGGAAGAGCAGTTGGGCGAATTGCAGCAGGCCTCGGTCAGCGCCGAGCAGATGAAGCAGGCCATGGACGAAGTGGTCACCCGCGCCCGCGAGCAGTTCCAGGCGGTGCAGGCCGGTACGCAGTCGATCCGCGACGTGGTGGCGCGCTCGTCCTCCAGTGTGCAACGCCTTGACAGCCGCATGGTCGAGATCGACAACATCACCGGGTTGATCAGTGACATTACCAACCAGACCAACCTGTTGGCGCTCAATGCTGCGATCGAGGCGGCGCGCGCTGGCGAGCACGGCCGTGGCTTTGCCGTGGTGGCCGACGAGGTGCGCAGCCTGGCGGCGCGAACGGCGCGGGCTGCCGATGACATACGCACCATGGTCGAGAGCCTGCAGGGTGAGACCCGTCAGGCCGTGAGTTTCATGGAGCGGGGCGTGCAGGACGTGGACAGCAGCCTGCGCCTGGCCGAGGACGCTTCGTCCGAAAACGTGCAACTGCACCAGGCGGTGGAGGGTATGTTCGCGATCATCCAGCAGCTCAACCGGCGCAGCCTGGAATATGGCAAGACCATCGAGCAGGTCAACCAGTCTTCCCACGAGATGCGCCAGACTGCGGTGGTGTTGCAGAGCAGTGCGCAGAAGGTGCGGGTGGATGCCGGCAAGTTGCAGAAGCTGGTCGGGCAGTTCGAGACCAGCGAAGAGGGCAAACGGGCGGCTGCCGCTTGAGTGCCGAAGCCGGCCAGGGCTGTTGTCAGCGCCGCAGTTCGGCAGCGAACTGGCCAGCCTGCAGGTGCACCTGTGCAGGCCCGCCCCAGAACGCGCCGTGGCGGACGATCACCCGTTCATGAATGGCAGCCGCCACCGCGGCCGCCGCATTGGGCGCCCTCAACAACACGAAGCTGGCCTCGTTACCCAGGTGCAGGCCGTAATCCTGCTTGCCCATGACCGCGGCACTGGCCTCGGTCGCCATCTGCAGTGCCACCCGCAGCTCTTCGTCGGTGTTGAACCCCGAGCGGTAACCGACCAGCATCGCCCGCTGCAGCATGTCGCCATTGCCATACGGCCACCAGGCATCCTGGATGTTGTCGTTGCCGGTGAACACCTGCACACCCCCGGCGCGCAAGCGCAGCACCGGCGGAAAGGCCCGGTCGCCCGGGGCATTGGTCATGATCGAGATACCTGCGCCCGCCAACGCTTCGGCGGTGTGGTCGACCACCGCGTCGGTGACGTCGCCCAGGCCGTAGGCGTGGCTGACCGCAACCAGGCCTTGCATGCCCAGGGCCTGGGTGCGCGCGGCAATGCGCTGAAGTTGGGCGATGCAGATATCGCCGGGTTCATGCAGGTGGATATCGACTTTAACGCCATGCCGCTCAGCGATGCCGAAGACGATATCCAGCTGGGCGTCAGCGTCGCCGTCCAAGGTGGTGGGGTCGATGCCGCCAACCACCTGAGCCCCTTCGCCGATAGCGGCCTCCATGACCTGGGCGGTGCCAGGGCAGGTGACCACGCCGGCCTGGGGGAAGGCCACCAGCTCGATGTCGAGCAGGTGTTTCCAGTTGTCCCGGGCTTCGAGCATGGCGTGCAGGTGACTCAGGCCGGTGGTGGCGTCCACGTCCACATGGCAACGCATGGCCAAGGTGCCGTACGCAGCTGCCTGACGCATCAGCGCGTCGGCGCGCTCGATGATGGGCGGTGCGCTCGCCAGCTCACGTTTTTCCACGGCCAGGCGCTCGCGCAGGCTGGCGACAGGTTGGTGCGGGCGCCAGCGATCACCCACGAAGCTCTTGTCCAGGTGAATGTGGCCATCAACGAAACCCGGCAATACCAGCAAGCCTTCCAGGTCGATCGTTTCGCGGGCCGGGGTGCCGGCGCGCTGCGCGCCAATGTGGCTGATGCGGCCGTTGCTGACAGCAATGTGCAGGGGCAGGCCATCGGCATCGATGGCATTGATGAACTCACGGTCGTTCATGGAACTGGCCTTTTCTACTGGGGGCTTGGTGGCTTGCCACGGTAAGGCGGATGAGCGCTTGCCTCCAATTAATTATCAGGATCAAGGCCAGTGGAATTGTGGATGCGGGGCAGCGTCAGCCGGCAGCAGGGGATCGTTGTGCGGGCCCCCAGGCGGCGCTTTTCAGCCCGGCAGGCTTCACCGGCTGGGGGCACCACGTGGGTATCCTCACTGCAAGGTGTTTGGTTTGAGGTCATCTGGCAACTGCTGCAGAGCCGCCTCCAGTTGCGCGACAGACTGGGCAAGTTGATCAGCTTCCTGGTGTTTGCCCGCACTTCTCAGGCGGTCCCGCTCAATGCGAAGGTTCAGGAGGTTTTTCTGCAGTTTCAGGGCTGAAGCGTTGAAAGGGTCCATGGGCTTCTCACACTGTGGGCTTCCGTGCCGTTGTAGGAAACATGGACCGTAGCAGCTCGAATTACCTCTAGAAACTGATGTTTCATACAGGAAAATCTGGTGTTCGCGGTATTTCCTACATTGAGCGGTAAAGTTTCCTACAAAATGCATTTCTGTATATGTCGCCACGTGCCGTCTGGCATCCGGTATCCGCTGGGTTGGGCCGGTTCTCCTTCGGCCGGCCCGCTGCGCAGGGCGCGATCAGCTTTGGAAATGTTATGTTGCACTTACCTTGCACAGCCAGCAGGTGCCAGGCCTTCAGCGACCTGCGCGGGACGTACCCCGGGCCGGTGCAACTTCTGCAAAACAGGGGCTGTCACAATGCTCTGCATGCCGCACGAAACGCCGTGGCATTTGGTATGTATCATTGCCGTTGTCGCCCCATACATGCGCCGATGACGGGCGGTGTCTGCCGCCTGAGCCTGGCGCGAAGGTTTTCCGGCCAAGGAGAGGCCCATGCACTACGTTGTGATCGAATCCCACCGCAGTGAGTACCCGCGGCCTATCCGCTTTGCCAAAGGCACTTTGCTGGAGATTGGCCCGCGCTATGAAGGCGAGCCTGGCTGGCAGGACTGGTATTTGTGCAGTTGCACCGGCCAGGAGCCCGGCTGGGTGCCCGCGCAGCTGATTGAACGGCTCAGCGTTTGCCAGGGGCGGGCGCTCGATCATTACTGTGCGCACGAACTGGACGCCGACCCGGGGCAACTGGTGCAGATGGTGCGGCCGCTCAATGGGTGGCTGTGGTGTCGGCGCCATGGCAACGGCGAGCTGGGCTGGTTACCGGCAGAGAAGCTTCAGCAATTGGGCTGAGGGGCGCCCCAACGCTGCCACGTGCCGTGCGCTGCATCTGATCCGCTTTTTTTGCGCCAACCTGAATCTGTAACCGTATCAGCCCAGGCCCGACAATACGCCCATTCCCGCTTCACAACTGTCGAGGTTCCAATGGGCAAGCTGGCGCTGTTCCTGGGGGGTTTTCTGCTACTCACTATTCTGATCGGCCTGCTTGGCACCATTCCGCCAAGCTGAGGGTGATCGGCTTTTTCTGCGCGGCCCGTCTACTTCAAGCTCGGGCCCAATTTCCTGGCAAATAGCCACTATTCCCTTCGTCAGTATCGCTGGACCAGCGGTCGCTGCATGTCATTTTCAAGCATTAATACCTCGTGTAGTCTCCCGCCGCCGCTCATTCGGATCGGCCTTTTCCGCTGGGAGTCGACACATTAATGGAATGCAAGAAAGGCGCCTGCGCCGCTCTGGAGTGGCGTAGCCGTTTCCTCGCCGAGGGCACGTTGGATGAGCAGGGTTACGAGCAGGCGCTGCGCAATGCACAAGCGCTGGAGCAGGCGGGGGATATCAGCACGTCAGAGTGGATCGAGCTGGTAAAGCTGGCCAATGCGGCATTGCTGGGTGTGGGATAAGTCATTCTTTGCGTTGGGAAATCTGTCCACAAAAAACGTGGGTAGGTCTGTGGATAAAGTGCTGTAAGCCATGCCGGTGGCGGGCTCTGTTAAATTGAGCAGAAATTGAACAGCCTTTTTCGAAGGGCTGTTCATGGCGCCCGGCAGGCCTGGCGCAGGGCTATCAGCAAGTCGCGCACCCGGGCGGGCAGCTCGCCAGCCGGGTATACCGCGTGCATCTGCGGGTCCTGGCCAGTGCTGGAGGTCAGGCGGTATGGCGCGCATACCCGCACCAGGCGCCCGGCCTTGACCTGCGCCTCGCCTACCCAGGCTGCCAGGCGCGCGATACCGGCACCCGCCAGGGCGCCGTGGTACACCGCAGTGCCCGAGGCCAGGCGCAACCGCGGCCTGGGCCGCACGCTGGTGATCTGGCCATCGCGGCAAAAGTGCCAGGCTTTGAGGATGCGCGGTGCGGTATGCAGGATCAGCGAGTGGCCTTCCAGCTGTTCGGGATGCGCCGGCGTACCGGCCAAGGCCAGGTACGCCGGGCTCGCATACAAGTGCCGCTGGTAGGGCCAAAGCGGGTAGCCGATCAGTTCGCTGGACTGCGGGAAGGCGCCGCGTACTGCAAAATCCAACTTGCCCAGCAGTGGGTCGAGCGCTTCGTCGCTGTACTGCACATCCAGCGTGACTTGGGGGTGGCGACGGGAAAAATCTGCGAGCACCTGGGGCAACAGGTGTTCAGCCAACAGTTGCGGCACGGCGAAGCGGATCCAGCCTTGTGCGTTCCCGCTGAGCGCAGCCAGTTCGTCGGCTGCATCGCGTTGCACATCCAGCAAGCGCTCGGCGTGCGGCAGCAAGCGTTCGCCCGCTGCCGTCAGGGTGACCGCATTGGCGTTGCGGTTCAGCAACTTGCTCCCGGCGTTGTCTTCCAGGGTTTGTACCGCGCGTGTAACCGCGCTGGGCGAACGCCCTAACGCCCGGGCCGCGGCGACAAAACTGCGCTTGTGCGCGACGCTGACGAACGCCTGAATTTCCCGCAGCATGTCCAATGCCATGCGCTGCTCCTTATTGCAGTTTTCGCAATATGGCATTTCAACACAGCCACGCCCTTTTGGTTAGCCTTGCACCTGTACCCACTGCCTGGAACCGCGTCATGATGGATATCGCTGTACTTTCTGTATTCGCCTTTGCCGCCGGCCTGATCGATGCGGCCGTGGGCGGCGGCGGCTTGATCCAGATTCCCGCGTTGTTCAACGTGCTACCCACCGCGCAACCGGCGGCATTGCTAGGCAGCAACAAGCTGGCTTCGGTATGTGGCACGGCCTTCGCAGCGCGTTCGTTCATCCGCAAGGTCACGTTGGACTGGGGCTTGATCGTGCCCGCGGCGGTCAGCGCCTTTGTCATGTCGTTCGCCGGTGCTGCCACGGTGTCGCTGCTGCCGCCGGGGGTAATGCGCCCGGCGGTGTTGGTGCTGATCGTGTTGATGGCGGTGTACACGTTCTGCAAGAAAGACTTCGGCACCCTGCACAAACCGGCCCGGATCGGCCGCAAGGAGCAATGCCTGGCAGTGCTGATCGGTGGGGCGATCGGTTTCTACGATGGCCTGTTCGGCCCTGGCACCGGCAGCTTCCTGATCTTCCTGTTCATCCGCTTCTTCGCCCTGGATTTCCTGCACGCATCGGCCTCTGCCAAGGTCGTGAACATTGCCACCAACTTGGCGGCGCTGGTGTTTTTCGTGCCGTCGGGTAACGTGCTGTACGCCATTGCCCTGCCCATGGCCCTGTGCAATATCCTTGGCGCGTTGACCGGCACCTGGCTGGCCGTGCGCAAGGGCGCGGGCTTCGTTCGCGGGCTGTTCCTGGTGCTGTTGTGCGTGCTGATCGCCAAGCTGTCGTGGGATGTGTTCGTCGGCTGACTCACACCACCTGGCGCTGCGGGTCGGCATGCTCCACACAGTTGCGGCCGTGGGCCTTGGCCCGGTACAGCGCCTGGTCGGCGCTGGCCAGCAGCAGGTCCAGGCTGGGTGACGGCATGTGCGCTTCTCAGCCGGCCACGCCAATGCTGACCGTAATTTGCAGGCATTTGTCGCCCTGGACCACGTGCAGGTCCTGCACGGCACGGCGCAGCCGTTCGGCGGTGAACGTGGCCCGCTCGGGCGCAAGGCCTGGCATCACCACAACGAACTCCTCGCCGCCCAGGCGGGCAAACAGTTCATTGTTGTGCAACTGGTCTTGCAGGGCGCCGGCGAACTGGCGCAACACCTGGTCGCCCACGGCATGGCCATGGGCGTCGTTGATCGACTTGAAATGGTCGATGTCCAGCATCATCAGGGTCAGTGGCAGTGCCTGGGCGTGTTGCCGGCTGTCCAGCAGCGCGTTGGCGCGGCGGGTGAAGGCGCTGCGGGAGAGCGCGCCGGTGAGGTGGTCGATGGTAGCCTGGTGGGCCAAGCGGGCCATAAGGCTGCGGTTGGCCTGGCTGACGCAGGCCACCACCAGTGGCCCGAGCACCAGCATGGCAATGCCCAGGCGCGCGGACAACAGTGTCGTCACCCCCGGCGCACTTTGCGGCACGCTGAAATGCATGAGGTTTTGTGCCACGGCCACGATCAGCGTACTCCCAGCGGTAAGCGCCAGCAGCGACACCAGAAACGGCGAGTAGGTCCAGGCACACCACAGCAGTGCGGCGATGGGGAAGGCGATGGCGCCAGGGCCGCCGAAGGCAATGCTGAACGCCAGTGAGGCCAGCAGCCCCAGCAGTGGTGCCAGCCGTACAGGCTGCGCGCCACCGCGTATAAGGGCTCGCATCGAGGGTGCAGTCAGCAGTACGGGCAGGATCAGCACACTGGTCGAGAACTGTTCGCTGAACCACGCCCGCCAAGTGGCGCCAAGGGACTGTTCAAACCAGGGCGCGGCCATGGCTGCTGCCATGCTGGCCGCGACCACGGCGCCGGCGGCACAGGCGGCGAACACGCTGAGTACACCCTGGGGGGTGCGCAAGCGCCGGTGCACACGGGGCAGGCGCGATAGCAGCAGCCAGAGAGTGACCACGACACCCAGGTTGCATAGGTTGAACCACAGTGCGGGCAGCCAGGCGCTGCCGCACAGCAGGTCGGCGCCGACCATGGCCAGCCACACCAGGCTGAAGCCGGCCAGCGTGGCTTGGCGCGGGTGCCGCAGCAACACGCCGGCCAGTACCGCATTCACAGGCCAGAACAATGACAGGGACTCGATCGGGCGCGCAAGAATGCCGCCCAAGGTAAGGCCGAAGGTCAGGCATAGCAGAGCAACGTAGGGCAACAGGCGCGATGGGGCTGGGAAAACCATGGGCTCGACCGGCAAGCGGAGACGAAATCCAGGACAACGCCTTGTAGCACCTGGGACTTTGCTCGGCAGTGTGTTTCGTCATGGCAGTTGATGTCAATCTGCCGCGGCCGGTCGTAATAATGCCAAATTGCCGCTACTGCTTGGCGTTTTTACTGCAGGCCGAAGAACCACGGCACCATCAGCACGGTGACCAGCATCACCAGCACGGTGAACGGCACACCGATCTTGACGAAATCGGCGAAGCGGTATTGGCCCGGGCCCAGCACCAACGTGTTGACCGGCGAAGATACCGGCGTCATGAACGCCGCCGATGCAGCCAGCGCCACGGTCATGGCAAACGGGTAGGGCGACATGCCCAGCTGCGCCGCCGTGCTGACCGCAACGGGTGCCATCAGCACGGCCGTGGCGGTGTTGGAGATGAACAGGCCGATCACCGCGGTAACCGCAAACAGGCAGGCCAGAATGGCACTGGGGCCGGCTCCGCCCAGCACGCTGACCAGGCCGCCCACGGCCAGGTCGATGCCGCCGGTTTTCTGCAGTGCCTGGGCAAATGGCAGCATGCCCACGATCAGCACCAGGCTCTGCCAGTGGATGGCGCGGTAGGCGCTGTTCATGTCGATGCAACGGCCTGCGCCCATCAGCAGGCAGCCGATCAGCGCGGCGATGACATTGGGTACCACGCCGCTGACCATCAGCCCCACCATGACTGCCAGACTCAGCAACGCCTGCGGTGCGCGAGTGCGGGCTGGTGCTACCTGGTCGATCTCTGCAGGCAGGCTCAGCACCAGAAAGTCCTTGGGTTTGCCCTGCAGCAGGCGCACAGCCTTCCACGGGCCGACCACCAGCAGGGTGTCGCCAAGGCGCAGCTTTTCTTCTACCAACTGGTCTTCAATCGCCGCTTGCTCGCGGCGCAGGCCGACCACGTTGAGGTCATAGCGGGTACGGAACGCCAGTTCAAGGATGCTTTTACCGATCAGCTGCGAGCCAGGCGGCAGCGACACCTCGGCCATGCCCAGTTCCTGGGATTGGTCGATGAAATAAGCCGCCTTGAAGTGCAGGGGCTCCAGTTGCATGGTCTGGCACAGGCTACGCAGGTTGTCATGGTTGGCGAACAGGTCGAGCAGCAGTACGTCGCCCTGGTGCAGCACCGTGTTGGAATCGGCGGTGATGACCCGGGTGGTGAACTTGTGCTGGCGCTCGATACCGATCACGTTGGCGCCATGCCGCGTACGCAGTTCCAGTTCGCCAAGGGTATGGCCGATCAGCGGCGAGTGGGGGCGGATGCGCAAGCGCCGCTCGCGCCCGTTGAGCTTGTAGTCCAGTACCAGGTCCAGCAGGGTGCGGCGGCTTTCCACGCGGCCGTCCTTGCGCACTTCGCCATTGAGCCAGTTGCGGGTCAGCAGCATGTAGCCGACACCCAGCACCAGCACCACCAGGCCGAAGGGGGTGAAACTGAAGAAGCTGAAGCCGGCGTGGCCATGGCGTACCAGCTCGCTGTGCACCACTACGTTGGGTGGCGTGGCGACCAGGCTGAGCATGCCGCTGATCAGGCCGGCGAAGGCCAGCGGCATCATCAGGCGGCTGGGCGAGAGCTGCAGGCGCGCGGCAATGCTCAGCACCACCGGGATGAAAATGGCGACCACGCCTGTGGAACTCATGATAGAGCCCAGGCCGGCTACCGCCACCATCAGCAGCACCAGCAGGCGCGCCTCGCTGTTGCCGGCCCGCTCGCTCATCCACTCGCCAATGCGGTAGGCAATGCCGGTGCGGACCAAGCCCTCGCCGATCACGAACAAGGCGGCGATCAGCACCACATTGGGGTCGCTGAAGCCGGCCAGTGCCTGCTCCACGCTGAGGATGCCCAGCAGCGGCAGGGCAAGGATCACCATCAGCGCAACCACGTCCATGCGTGGGCGGTTGATGACGAACAGGACAATGACGATGGCCAGCAGGCCAAGCACCCAAAGCAACTCTTGGTTCATGGGGAGGGGTGTTCCTTCACACAGGGGCACGTTAGACAGTAGCAGCCAGTGTGCCACCTTGCGGTGAAGGGGGTGTTGATGTACTGCAGGGTTTAAGGCCGCTGCTGCCGATCGGCGTCAGCGGCCCTGTCCAGCTCGGCTGGTCAGTGACGGTGCCGGCGGTGCTTCTTGCCGCCACGGTCGTCGTCGCCTAGATGGTTGCCCAAGGCGCCCCCGGCGGCGCCACCCAGGCCTGCGCCTACAGTCGAGCCGGTCTGCCCGCCAACTGCACCGCCCAGCAATGAGCCGCCCGCCGAGCCCAGGCCGCCGCCCAGCGCCGCTTCGGTACGGTTGCCCTTGCGAGCTCCTACCGCACTGCCTGCTGCGCCGCCAACGCCAGCACCAATGGCTGCGCCGGTCTTGCCGCCCAGTTGCTGACCAACCACATTACCCAGTACGCCACCCAGGCCACCGCCGATGGCGGCAGTACCATCACCGGCGAAAGCGCCTTGGCACAGCAGCAGGCCAAGGGCAACGGAAGGCAGAGTCAGACGCATGATATGAACCTCGAAAATTTCACCAGGTTAAGGTGCCGCCTGAACGGCGGCGAGCCGGGGCTGTAGCCGCTTCAGCGGTAGTAGCGGTCGCCGCGGTATTGACGCTCGTCGTCGTCACGGTCATGCCGGTGGTGGCGATGGTCACGGTCGCGATCACGCCAGCCATCGTCGTCATGGTAGCGATGGCTGTGGCAACCTGCAGTCAGCAGTACAACAGCAACCAGCGAAAGGCTTGCAAGACGGTTTGTCACGAGATAGGTCCTTGATCCACAAAGGTTTACCGCACACCCTTTGAGACCCGGATCGATCCATTTGGTTTCCTGGGCGGGCAAAAATTTGTGCTACCCACGATCCTCCACGTGCTTCTCGGTTGCTGTTCTGTCCCGTAGGGTCATGGCCGGGCGCCCGTGGCGGCTCTAGACTGCACGGTAAGCCGCAGCCAAGACGGCATTCTGCCACTCAGTGAATCATGATGATCGCGCATACCCCTACCTTGTTCGCCGCTGTTGCTTTGGTTGCCACCATCCTGGCGTTCTGCCTGTTGCTGGTCGGGCACGGCAACCGCCGCGACAACCTGATGCTCACCGGTTGCGGGTTGCTGGTGCACGCGCTGGCTTACGTCTGCTACACCCTTTACGCCCAGGCCCCCCTGTGGCTCAGCTACGGGCTGGGCAACAGCCTGCTTTCGCTGGCGCTGGCCTTCTATACGGCCAGCTTGTTCCGTGTGCGCGAGCGGGTAGTGCCCTGGCGGGTCATTTTCATCATCCCGGCGTTCATGCTGGTGGGGTTGATGCTGCTGCTCGATACCCTGGAGCCGCGCATGTTGCTGGCGACCCTGGTGCTGATGTTGCAATGTGCGCTGATCCTTTATTGGGCATGGCGCCATGGCGAACGACCGGGCAAAGCGCACCTGCTGCTGGAGATCGGTGCGCTGATCAGCTTGGTGGGCCTGGGCATGCGGGTGGTTGCGGTGGCCAATGGCACGGCTGTGGAAATGCGCTATGACACCAGCAACCTGAAACAGAGCATCTCGGTAGCCATTGGCACCGTGACGGTAATGATGTATTCGATCGGGCTGGTGCTGATGGCCAAGGAGCGCAGTGAATCGCGCCTACAGCACCTGGCCTTGCATGATGTGCTCACCGGTACCCTCAACCGTCGGGCGATTCTCGAGCGCTTTGCCAGCGAACTGGACCGCGCACGCGGGCAGCAGGCGAGCCTTGCGGTAGCGATGATCGATATCGACCATTTCAAGCGCATCAACGACTTGTATGGGCACTTGGCCGGTGACGAAGTGTTGTGCCATTGCGTACGCCAGTTGCAGCAACGCCTGCGCCAGGGCGATAGCCTCGGGCGTTACGGTGGAGAGGAGTTTCTGTTGCTGCTGCCTGCTACCGACCGCGCCGGGGCCCTGGCTGCCGTGCAAGGGCTGCGCGAGGCCATTGCGCGCAGCCCGGCCCGGTTTGCCGGTGACCACATCGAGCTACGTTTCAGCGTTGGCCTGTGGTGCGGTGTGCCGGCGAGCAAAGACAGCACCGCCAGCCTGTTGGCGCAGGCCGATGCGGCGCTTTACCAGGCCAAGGCCGCCGGGCGCGACACCGTGCACATGGTGGCGCTGGACGCAGCGGGTTGAATCAGGACGCAGGCTGAATGGCCAGCACCACGCCGTTGGTAATCTGTATCAGCACATAGTGATCGCCCATGCGCACCCAGTGGCTTTCCTTCTCAGGCTGTGGCAGGCCCTTGGCTTTCCAGTTCTTGATGGCTTCCTCGTCACGCTTGTACTGGTCTGGCGCTTTGTCACCGACCTTCAGCTCGCGGTTGTGGGTTTCCGGGGCGGTGACGCTTTCTTCGCTCGAGGGGGCAGCGGTGGCAGCCAATGGCAGGCAGGGCAGGGCGGCGAACAGTAGATAGTGCAGTTTCATGGCAATGTCCTTATGACGGCTTGTATTGTCTGCGACAGCGGAATACGCGTGACAATTCACTCGCGCTGCGTGCCAATGCTAGAGTCGCTTCTTTTTCAAACCCCCGAGGATGGAACATGCGTGCGATTCTGCCGATGGCTGCGGCGCTGATGCTGGTTGGTTGTGCTGCTGCGACCATGGACACTGCCCGCGGCGGCAAGCCGACGGCGCAGCTCGACTCGCAGAAGGCGCCAGAGCTGGTGGCCCAGTGCATTCAGTACAGCTGGCAGGAGGAAAGGGTGTTCGGTGACGATGCCAGTGGTTACCTGCAGCCGCGCAAGCAGGGTGGGTTGACGGTATATACCCGTGAAGCCGAAGCGTTCGTGGACGTGTACCCGCAGGCCGGTGGCACGCGGGTCGACTACTACGCGCAGAAGCACGACGGCGTGGCGCTGCAGCGCCGGGCAGCGGCAGCGACCTGCTTGTAAGGGTATTTGGCTACCCTTTGGCGGACAGAGACAGCTGGTTTACATTTTTTTGCAAGGTAGTTCTGTCGGCCAGTGAGTGCGGCGTCTAGCATCAATTGCTCGCATTCAAGGAAGACACCATGGACCATTCCCTGCAACTCAACCGTGCCAGTTGGGACGAACGCGCCCCGCTGCATGCTGCCTCGAAGGACTACGCAATCGAACAGCTCGTCCGCGACCGCGACCGGCTGTCCGACACCGTGCGTTTTGATTTGCCATTGTTGGGCGATATCGACGGTCTTGATGTGATCCACCTGCAGTGCCACATCGGCACCGACACCCTCTCCCTGGCCCGCCTTGGCGCACAGGTGTGCGGGTTGGACTATTCTGCCGCTTCGTTGGCCGAGGCCAGGGTGTTGGCAGCACGCTGCAGAACGTCTATCGAGTATGTCGAGTCTGATGTTTACGCGGCTGACAAGGCGCTGCCAGGGCGCACCTTCGATCTGGTCTACACCGGGATTGGCGCGCTCTGCTGGCTGCCTCGCATCGAGCCCTGGGCCCGTACCGTCGCGGCCTTGCTGAAACCGGGCGGGCGGCTGTTCCTGCGCGATGGCCACCCCATGCTGATGGCTGTCAACGAGGACCACCAGGACCGCTTGCAGCTCGAATACCCCTATTTCGAGCAGCAGGAGCCAACGGTGTGGCATAGCGACCAGACTTACGTCGAAACCGATCAGCGGCTGGCCCACAGCGAAACCCACGAATGGAACCACGGTCTTGGCGAGGTGATCAGTGCCTTGCTGAGCCACGGCCTGCACCTGACCACGCTGGTCGAGCACCAGAGCATTCCCTGGGAGGCGCTGCCAGGGCAGATGATCAAGGGCGACGACGGCGAGTATCGCCTTCGCCAACAGCCCGCACGCCTGCCCCTGAGCTATACCCTGGTGGCGGTCAAAACCTGATCAGGACAGGAAACCACCGTCGACGTTCAGCGCGGTGCCGGTGGTATAGCTGGAGGCATCGCTGGCCAGGTAGAGCACCGCGCCGGCCATCTCCTTGGGGTCGGCCACGCGTTTAAGGGGGATCTGCTGCAAGGCCGCGTTGAGAATGGCATCGTTCTTCACCAGCGCCGAGGCGAACTTGGTGTCCGTGAGGCCTGGCAGCAGGGCGTTGCAGCGGATACCGAACTGGGCGCACTCCTTGGCGAACACTTTGGTCATGTTGATGACCGCTGCCTTGGTTACCGAATAGATACCCTGGAACAGGCCTGGCGAAACCCCGTTTATCGAGGCCACGTTGATGATGCTGCCGCCGCCATGCTCGCGCATCAGCTTGCCGGCCTCGACCGACATGAAGAAGTAACCGCGGATGTTGACGTCCACGGTTTTCTGAAAGGCGCCCGCGTCGGTGTCCAGCACGTTGCAGAATTGCGGGTTGGTGGCGGCGTTGTTGACCAGCACGTCCAGGCGCCCGAACTGTTCGCGGATGCCGGCAAACACGTGCTGGATCTGCTCCAGTTCACCGATGTGGCAGGCCACCGCCGTAGCCTTGCCACCTGCAGCGGTGATGGCGTCCGCCACTTGCTGGCAGCCCTCCAGCTTGCGGCTGGAAACGATCACGTGGGCACCTTGCTGCGCCAGCAAGTGCGCAATGGCCTCGCCAATGCCACGGCTAGCGCCGGAAACGAAGGCAATCTTGCCATCGAGGTCGAACAGGTGGGTCTTGGGCATGCTGTTTTCCTTGTGATCCGTGGTGGGCGGGGCTCAAAGGCTGGACTTGGCGATGACCTGCAGGGTCATCTGTTCCAGCAAGCGGTTCATGTGGATGAACTGGGCGAAGCGCTTGTCCTGGGTCTGGCCGTGGTAGTAGCGGTAGTAGATCTGCTGGACGATGCCGGCCAGGCGGAACAGGCCGTAGCAGTAGTAGAAATCGAAGTTTTCCAGGCAAATTCCGGCCCGCTCGGCGTAGTAGTCAACGAACTGCCGACGGCTGAGCATCCCTGGTGCATTGCTGGGTTGGCGGCGCATGAGTTGCACTGGGGCCGGGTCACCGGCTTCGATCCAGTAGGCGAGGCTGTTGCCCAGGTCCATCAAAGGGTCACCCAGGGTGGCCATTTCCCAGTCCAGTACGCCGATGATGCGCATAGGGTTGTCCGCGTCGAGGATCACGTTGTCGAAGCGGTAATCGTTGTGCACGATGCCGGGCCGCGGGTGGTCGGCGGGCATTTTTTCGTGCAGCCAGGCGGTCACGTGTTGCCAGTGCGGCGCATCCGGTGTCAGGGCCTTCTCGTAACGGTTGGTCCAGCCTTCTACCTGGCGCTGCACGTAGCCTTCCGGCTTGCCCAGGTCGGCCAGGCCGCAGGCGCTGTAGTCCACCTGGTGCAGTTCGACCAGCCGATCGATGAAGCTTTTGCACAAGGTTTCGGTGCGCTCGGCATCCAGCTTGAGTTCAGCCGGAATGTCCGAGCGCAGGATGACGCCCTTGACCCGTTCCATCACATAGAATTCGCTGCCGATCAGGCGGGTGTCGGTGCAGTGTACGTAGGCCTTTGGGCAGTACGGGAAGCCGCTGTTCAGTTGGTTGAGGATGCGGAACTCGCGGCCCATGTCGTGGGCGGACTTGGCCTTCTGGCCGAACGGCGGGCGGCGCAGCACCAGGTCGCGACCAGGGTAGCTGACCAGGTAGGTGAGGTTCGAAGCGCCGCCCGGAAACTGGCTGATGCTGGGCTGGCCATCAAGGCCGGCGATGTTGGCCTTCAGATAAGGATCGATGACGCCCGCGTCGAGCTCTTCGCCGGGGCGTGCCTGGGTGGACTGGTCGGTGAGCGTCATGCGTTTTCCTTATTCTCGATCGCAGGAACTATTGGCTAATCTAATGGCCTGCCCGTTATGGAACAAGCGTCCCAGGTGCGTAATAGGTGGGGGTGTTGCTGTACGATCAGCTGCCTTGATGCAGCCAGTGATGGGTTGGGCAGGCAAAAAAAAACCGAAGCCGGTCAGGCTTCGGTTTTCGATCATGCGCTGTTCCCGGCCTTCAGGATGGGAACAGTTCGCTCAACTTCATCGACAACATCATGTCGCCTTCTACGCGCAGCTTGCCGCCCATGAAGGCCTGCATGCCGTCGGTTTCGCCACTGACGATGCCCTTCAGGGTTTCGCTGTCCATCACCAGGGTGCAGTTGGCATCCGGGTTTTCACCTTCCTGCAGTTCGCAGGTGCCGTCCTTGACGATCAGTGCGTAGTGCTTGTCTTCATCGGTGATGTTGAAGCCGAACACCAGGTCCAGGCCGGCGGCAGCGGATGGGTTGAACTTCTCTTGCATCTTTTTGACGGCATCAGCTACGGAGGTCATGGCGCATTCCTTATTGAGTGATTTACACGTCCCCGCAGGGACATAACTAGCCGGCTTTATCGGTAAGTGACAAGCTCCGGCGCCCTCAACAGCTGCACATGGGCCTGGCTGTTGAAGGAAGCCAACGCCACGTCGCGGCCGCGAAACTTCAGCTGGCTGAGCGACGTGTTGATGATCTGCCAGTTCAGCGCGAACGCCTGGCTGGGGGTGATACGGGTCACCAGGTGGAGCAGGGCAGCAATGGTGCCCCCCGAGGTGAAGATAGCGATGTTGTCGCCGCTGCCGGCTGCATCCAGCACGCGTTGCAGGCCGGCGTGCACACGGCCGGTGAAGGCCTGCCAGGTTTCCAGGTCATCGCCGCCGTGCTCGCCATCGTGCCAGCGCTGCACCATCAGTGCGAACAGGCGCTGGAACTCGCTGCGGTGCTCGGCACCGTTGCGCAGCACTTGCAGCGCATCGGGCTCTGCCGGCAGCAGCCCAGGCAGCATGGCCCGGATAACACCGTCGGCATCGAACTCGTTGAATGCCACGTCGGTCTCTACAGCGGGTACCGGGCAACCCGTGGCGTGCAAGGCCTGCAGCGCCAGGCGCGCGGTGTCCTGCTGGCGGCGCAGGTCCCCAGCTACGCAGCGGTCCAGCCGCACGCCGAGTTGGGCCAGGTGTTCGCCCAGCGCCAGGCTCTGACGTTCGCCCACTGGCGAAAGTACGTCGTAGTCAGCGGCACCGAAAGAGGCTTGGCCGTGTCGGATCAGGTAGAGGTTGCCCACGGAAGGTTCCGGCCTGTAGGAGGTTGCTGCGAGGTTAGGACGCGGCACAGAGGCTGTCAACGAAAAACATACAAGCGTTTGAAAAGGTTGTTTGAAAGATGTTGCCAGCGTTTGCGTACGCTGGCAGCACGCCAGATGCACCGGTATGCTTGCAACAGTTACGCGCCGTGATGGCGCTGGTATTTAAGGAGTCAACGTGGAGTTTCTTGCCGAATACGCAAGCTTTCTCGCCAAAACCGCCACCCTGGTCATCGCTATTCTGGTGGTGTTATCGGCCATCGCCGGGCTGCGTGGCAAAGGGCGGCGCAAATCGGGTGGGCAATTGCAGGTCACCCGTCTGAACGAGTTCTACAAGGACCTGCGCGAGCGCCTGGAATCCGGCTTGCTCGACAAGGCCCAGCTAAAGGCGCTGCGCAAGCAGCAGGCCAAGGCGGAGAAACAACAGAAGAAGGGCAAAGGCAAGGCCGACGAGCAGGGCCGCGTGTTCGTCCTGGACTTCGATGGCGACATCAAGGCCTCGGCCACTGAAAGCCTGCGCAATGAAATCACTGCCCTGCTGACCCTCGCTACCGCACGCGATGAAGTGGTACTGCGCCTGGAAAGCGGCGGTGGTCTGGTGCACAGCTACGGCCTGGCCGCCTCCCAGCTGGCGCGCATTCGCCAGGCAGGCATCCCGCTGACCGTGTGCATCGACAAGGTGGCTGCCAGCGGTGGTTACATGATGGCCTGTATCGGCGACAAGATCGTCAGTGCGCCATTCGCCGTACTGGGTTCGATCGGCGTGGTGGCGCAACTGCCCAACGTCAATCGCTTGCTGAAGAAACACGACATCGATTTCGAGGTGCTGACCGCCGGCGAATACAAGCGCACGTTGACCGTATTCGGCGAAAACACCGAGAAAGGCCGGGAGAAGTTCCAGGAAGACCTCGACATCACCCACCAGTTGTTCAAGGACTTCGTTGCCCGCTATCGCCCGCAATTGCACATTGACGAAGTGGCTACCGGTGAAGTGTGGCTAGGTGTGGCGGCCCTCAACCGCCAGTTGGTGGATACCTTGCAGACCAGCGACGAGTACCTGAGCGAACGTGCCCGCAACGCCAACCTGTTCCACCTGCACTATGCCGAGCGTAAAAGCCTGCAGGAGCGAATCGGCGTGGCAGCCAGTGGCGCGGTGGAGAACACCTTGGTGGGTTTGTGGAGCAAACTCGGCCGCCTGCGCTAACACCTTGAACCCGTTGAAATTTTTTTTCGTCGAGGGGGTTGCAAGGTTAAAAGAATGAAGACATAATGGCGCCCATCGAAACGCAGCGAACTTTGAAAAAGGTTCAGTGTTTCAAGGGGATAGCAAAGCGCAAGCTGCTATGTCCGACTTTGAGGCCGAGTAGCAAAGTGGTTATGCTCCGGATTGCAAATCCGTCTACGCCGGTTCGATTCCGACCTCGGCCTCCACCATTCGAAAGCCCCGCAGATTAACGTCTGCGGGGTTTTTCTTTGCGCGTCAAAAAATGCCAAATGTTCCTAAACTAAAGGCAGCCCTACGCCTGATGCCTGTCAGTTAAGCGTTACTGGGGCTGCTTTGCAGCCCTTCGCGGGCACGCCCGCTCCCACACGTTTCAAGCGCTGAACTCAGGAAATGCGCGATCCCCTGTGGGAGCGGGCGTGCCCGCGAAGGGCCGCAAAGCGGCCCCAAATTACGTAACTGACAGGCATTAGCCCTACGCCTGATTGCGTACTGCTGAGCCCCGGCCAAGACGCTGTCTTGCGCCCCTTACGAGGCGCACGTGCGGGCTGGCCGAAATCAAGCTGTTGCTGGCATGCTTGTCTGCGCACGAAAGGGAGCAAAGGGTGCCCGTAATGAATCGTTCTTGCACTACCTACTACTTGGAAATGACTTCGGCTTCAGACCTGCAGGCAAAGCCCCAGCGGCATGACCTACAGATTATCGAGTGCGAAGTGCCTCAGGCGCTATTCAACAAATTCCTCTACCAGCTCGTAGGCGCGTCCTGGGAATGGGGCGATCTTGATACCTGGCATGACGCCGATTGGCAGGCACTCGTTGAGCAGGATTGCCATCGAACGTGGGTTGCCTACCACCGAGGTGCAATTGCCGGCTACTACGAGCTTTATCGTCCCGATGGCCGTAACAGTGAGATCCGATATTTCGGGCTGGCGCCGCAGTTCATAGGGAGCGGGTTCGGCGGGGCGCTGTTGAGCCACGCCGCCCTATCTGCATGGGAGTGGCCTGGCACAGAGCGGGTATGGGTGCACACGTGCACACTTGACCATCCTGCTGCCCTTCAAAACTATCAAGCACGGGGATTTCGCATTTACAAGCAGGTGGAGGAAGCAGGCTAATGAGCGCCTGCGAAGCGGGAAGCCCGGCTACCCGCTTCAAAACCCCAGGTCCCCCTGACGGCCCCGATCATTGGTAGGCTCTATCAACTCCGCCCCCTCGTTGCGAGCATTGCCCACTGCTTTTCCAACCGGAAACCAGCGGAAATCCTGTGCGGGGCGGCAGCCTTTTTCGATGATCGTCGCCGCACGTTGCGCCGATGTGGCGGGGTCCAGCCATTCCCTTGCCAGTTGCGGCGTCAGCACCAGAGGCTTTCGGTCGTGGATGTCGATAAGCCCCTGGTCTGCGGCTGCAGTGATGATCACGAAGCCATCGCGCTCATCCGGTGCCACGCCGTGGTGCACCTCTGCCAGCGCCGCAAAGAAAAGCGGGCCGCCGTCGGTACTGGTGATGTAGCAGGGCTGCTTGCGCTTTGGGTCCGCTGGATCCGCGAGCCACTCAAACCAACCATTGGCAGGCGCCAGGGCTCTGCCGTTCGGCCAAAGCGCCTTGAAGAACTTACCTGTTACTGCCGTCTCGGCTCGAGCATTGATCGGATCCGGGCGCTTGCCTTTGGCCCAGGCAGGCGACCAACCCCACTTGACCCGATCCACGTACAAACCGTCACCACGCTGGCGAACGAGTTCCACGCGCGTGGACGGCGCAACGTTGTAGCGGTTGATCGGCTCGTGGTCGTAGCCATTGATCACCACCAGGTCCAGCGCGAGCTGGCGCAGGTAGTGATCCATCGACTCGTAGATCGAGTAGCGCCCGCACATAATCCACCTCTCGTCCGTCAGAATTTTCGCCGTGCGTGATTGACCGCATGCCCAATGCCGGATTTACTGTATATGCATACAGTTTGCATTGGACTTTCCGTCATGACCATCACCTATCTCGGTCCGCCGACTGGCGGCACCGAATCCTTCCCGCAGTACTCGTTCCACGTTCCGGCCGGTTTCCCTTCGCCTGCCGCAGACCACCTGGAAGGCCATATTTCCCTGGATGAGCTGTTCGACATCCGCGCACCCCATGTGTATCTGGTGAAAGTTGAAGGCGACAGCATGCAAGGCGCTGGCATCTACTCAGGTGATCTGGTCATCGTAGACCGTGGCCGTGAGGCGGAGCACGGCGACATCGTCATTGCCGCGGTCAACTGCGAGCCGGTGTGCAAGCGCCTGCACCGCCGCGACGGGGTGGTGATCCTCAAGTCTGAAAACCCCGCTTACCCGGCGCGGTACATCATGGAAGGGGATGACTTCGTGGTATGGGGCGTTGTGCGTTACAGCGTTCGTGACCATGCGCAGTGACCCGGTTTTCGCGCTCATCGACTGCAATGCGTTCTACGCGAGCTGCGAGCGTGTGTTCAGGCCCGACCTGGCCAAGACCCCGATCGTGGTGCTGAGCAACAACGACGGCTGCGTGATTGCCAGGTCATACGACGCAAAACCCTTCGTGAAGATGGGCGAACCGTATTTCCAGGCCAAGGACAAATTACGCCGCCACGGCATCAAGGCCTTCAGTAGCAATTACGCGCTGTATGGCGACATGAGCGAGCGCGTCATGTCGCTGATCGAGTCGATGGTGCCTGCCGCCGAGGTCTACAGTATCGACGAGTGCTTCGCTGACCTGTCCGGAATTCAGGGCGACCTGACCCTGTTTGGGCGAAATGTGCGTTCAAGAGTCTTTCAATGCACGGGCATCCCGGTTGGCGTTGGCATCGCCGGTACGAAGACGCTCGCCAAGCTGGCCAACCATACGGCCAAGCGCATACAGGCCCAAACGGGCGGGGTTGTGGACATTACCGATGCGTTCAAGCGCGACTGGGTGCTCCGCAATACCAAGGTGAAGGAGGTGTGGGGTGTTGGCCGGCGCATGGCCGCGCACTTCGAGGCAATGGGCATCCATACGGCGATGGACCTGGCCAGGGCCGATGCCTGGACGCTGCGACGCAAGTTCAGCGTGGTCGTGGAGAAAACGGCCCGGGAGCTGGCCGGTACGCCCTGCCTTGAGCTGGATGAGGTCGAGGCGCCGAAGCAGGAAATATGCTGCAGCCGCATGTTCGGCAGGCGGCTTGCTGACCTGGCGCCGATCAAGCAGGCAGTGGCCACCTACGTGGGCCGTGCGGCGGAAAAATTGCGTGCCCAGGGTTCGCTGTGCAAGCGCATGCGCGTCAGCATCCGCACCGGCATGTTCAACCCGCAGGAGCCACACCACGCCCAGGGAGCATTGGTGGAGCTGCCCTATCCGACCTGCGACACACTGCTCATGACCGGGCTGGCTACGGCAGCGGTCGAGCAAATCTTCCGCCCCGGGTTTCGCTACAGCAAGGCCGAGGTGCTGTTGATGGACCTTCGACAACCGGGCGAATTTTCAGAAGATCTTTTTGCCCTGAAGCAGTCGGTGGCGTGCGACCGATTGATGGCGGTCATGGACGACATCAATGGGCGCTGGGGGAGGGGTACAGTGCGCACTGCCAGTGTGCCCGCGGTGCCGGATTGGGGCATGAAGAGGGAGATGATGAGCCAATCCTACACGACGCGAATTGACCAGTTGTGGAAGGTAAAATGCTGAGTCGCGCCTCGGCTTGAGTTCTCCGCAGGCTAAAAGCCTGCGGAGGGTACGTCGGTTAGCTCAAAACCCTGTTTGACCGTTGTTGTACAGGATGGTGTAAGAGTCATCGGTTCTTGGCTCTATCATGATGGGCATGCCGAACAGCTCGCCTCGGCATTGGCATTCACTGATCTTGCAGCGAGGCACATCACCTCGCCTGAACACCCTCCATAAGGCCTCATCGTGTATCAGGATGCGCTTGACCAAGTTCCCTGGCGCCTCGCTGACCTGCGCAACGTAGTGGTCAAGATCACAACCGAAATACGGTATGGTAACTTCTTGTACAAAGCCGATATTCACACCATGCTTCTCGAGATCCTGCCTGATACGCTCGATCACCTCTTCTGCTTCACTTTTTATCATGATGGGTATCTCACGTTGCGTGTGTTCATCAAGAACTTTAGCTCACGCGGCGGTGATGCCCTGGTCACTCTGTCGGATTTTTGTGCGCAGCAGCGAGTAACGTAGCGCTAGCCTTCCGGCAGGCTCGTTCCACAGATGAATTCCTTCGACCCCAGCCGGTGTGACCCATGCTCGACCACATAGCCCGCGCCGCGCCGCCGCGCCTCTGCCTGTGCTGTTTGCTGGTCGGCATAGACATCGACAAAATGCCAGGGGTAGCGGTCTCTTAGTACACCCCATCCAAGCACCCAGCCTGGACGGCTGGGGTCTTGGGGAAGAATTCTGGCCAGGCTGCGAATGGTCATTGCTGTCTCCTGCAAGTACAAGCCGTACAGACCATTCAAAACCCTCACGTCGAACAGTGCGAGATTTTTCTTTGAACCTGGTATGCCGGTGATCGGTCAGCTTCACTGAAGGGAGTGGTCTGTATCAGGTTATTTCCCAGCGTACTGTTGAAATGTTTCTCAGCTATGGTTGAACGTAAGCGATGTTCACCAACGACGGAGTCAGGAATGGATTATTCCAGCATGGTTGAATCGTTGGACAAGATTCTCAAAGAAGCGGCTGCCGATTGCCCGCATGAGGGTGGGCCGGCCAGCCCAGTGTTTGCCGGTGCTGGCAATCATCAATGTACCCGTAGCCATGCGTGCGCAACGTCGCCACTCGTGGACGGGGTGACCCCTTTGCTACAGGGCATGAACGCGCGGTCGAACTTGAGCGTTGCCCCAATGGGCAGAAACTGACCGGTGGAAGCGAAGCCCGCAACGGATTGTCTGCGGGCTGTGCAGTGGTAATGTTCGGCGCGTAGTCAGCAGGTCAACCTTCGAACTGGATCACCATGCGGCCTTTGATCTTGCCTTCCAGCATCTCGTCGAAGATCTGGTTGATGTCTTCGATCGGCCGGAGTGTCACTTTGGGCACGACTTTGCCTTCTGCGGCAAACTGGAAAGCCTCCTGCAAGTCCTGGCGGGTGCCCACCAGCGAGCCGACTACTTCGATGCCGTCCAGTACCAGGCGGGGGATGTTCAGGTTCATGGCTTCGGAGGGCAGGCCGACCGCAACCAGGCGGCCACCGGCACGCAGGGCGTCTACCGCCGAGTTGAATGCGGCTTTGGCTACTGCCGTAACCACGGCTGCATGGGCACCACCGGTCTTGGCCTGAATGACTTTCGCTGCATCCTCGGTGCGGGGGTTGACCACCATGTCGGCGCCCATCTCGCTGGCGAAGCGCAGTTGCTCGTCGTTGACGTCGATGGCAATCACTTTGGCGTTGAACACATTCTTCGCATATTGCAGGGCCAGATTGCCCAAGCCACCGAGGCCATAGACGGCGATCCACTGGCCGGGGCGAATGTTGGAGCTTTTCACGGCCTTGTAGGTGGTGACGCCGGCGCAGGTGACGCTGCTGGCCGCTGCAGAGTCGAGGCCATCAGGCACCTTGACCGAGTAGTCGGCCTTGACGATACAGGCCTCGGCCATGCCGCCGTCGACGGTGTAGCCGGAATTCTTCACTTCGCGGCACAGTGTTTCGTTGCCACTGGTGCAGTATTCGCAGTGCCCACAGCCCTGGTAAAACCAGGCAACGCTGGCGCGGTCGCCGGGCTTGAGCGAAGTGACACCAGGGCCTACCTCCTGAACCACTCCAATGCCTTCGTGACCCAGCACGACACCGGTCTTGTCACCGAAGTCGCCATTTTTGACATGCAGGTCGGTATGGCATACCCCGCAGCATTGCATCTTCAGCAGCGCTTCGCCGTGTTCCAGTGGGCGCAGGGTTTTCTCGACAACGTCCACGCGACGGCCTGGCGCAACAACAGCAGCTTTCATAGGAGCCTCCGTGTCTATCCGAATGAGCTTGGGTGATGGCCGGATCAGCATAGACCTTGCGCGGGAGGGGAAAACTGCTCCAGATCATGAGGGTGAGCAGCCACAGGCTGTCGAACAAAGAAAAGCCCGCGGCAAATGTGCGGCGGGCTGCAAGAACGTACGGAGCGGGGTCAGTGTGCGCAAGCAGATGTCGGTATTTCGTGAAGCGCAGGTGATCAGCCTGTCATTTGGGGCGGAGTCATTGGCGGGGCGAAAAAAAGCCCGCCATGAAGGCGGGCAAGCAACGTTTGAAGGGAGAGCCTGCAGATTGGGCTGGTGGCATTAACGGTGCATTAATAGCCCCCATTGACCCGGCACCTCGATCGGCCTATACAGGCCTGCCAAACACTTCAGGAGCCAGCATGCGCGACCAAGACGACCTTCACGAGCCGGAGCACGATCATCTGCTCGATCACGAATTCCTCTATGGCGACGACGTGGAACACGAGGCGGACGCCCAGGGCGCCGAAGATGAGCTGGAGGAAGACGAAACGCCGGGTGACTTCGATGACCTTGATGAAGAGCGGCTCGAGCACCCGGCGTGGTTCGATGACTGCGACGACTGACTCAGCGCCCGTCTACGGAGAAGCGCCCAGGGCCGCTCACGGCCAATAGCAGCAGGCCACCCATAATGGCCATGTTCTTCAGGAACTGGGTCATGTTGGCACTGCGTTCGGGGTCGACCATGTTCCAGAAAGGGTGGCCGATCAGCGCGGTGCCCAGCACGAACAGCGCGAACAGCGCTGCCAGTGGCCGGGTATAGAAGCCAACGATCAGCAGGATGGCGACCACGAACTCCATCAGTACCGCAATTGCGGCCGCCAGCATGGGGGCGGGGGCACCCAGGGAGGTCATGTAGGCGACGGTCCCGTCGAAACCGGTCAGTTTGGCCCAGCCTGACAAGACGAACAGGATCATCAACAGCACGCGGGCAAGCAGGATGATGATGTCGCGTTGACCATCGAATAGGGAGTAGCGCATGGCGGCGTTCCAGTGGGCGAATGTATGCTCCACTTTAGCAGCTGCGCAAAACATTGCTGCCAGACGCTAAAAAGGCGCCATGCAGGCGCCTTTTCAGGGGAATTTGGTGCGAGTGGCGGGACTCGAACCCGCAAGGCTCACGCCGACAGATTTTAAGTCTGCTGTGTATACCAATTCCACCACACTCGCACGCTTGAAGGGGTCGTGAACGACCGGCTCGCTTCTAAGCAGAAGGGCTTTGCAATCAAGCGCGCTTTATAACCCATTGTTATAGTTGAGTCAACCGCAGCACCTATGATCTACAGATCAAAGGGCAGTTGTAATGGGCAATTGACACGTTGCAGTCATTAAGCCACTGTTACCGATTGGTTGGATCCAAGAGTGTCAAGGGATGGCTCAAGGCTGGGCACACCGGGTTACGTTCATTTTGTCCTTCCTGCTGTGCCAGTGGAGTATGCATGGTTTCAGCTGATAGCATCGACCCCCCCGACATGCCCGCCCACCGTTATGAACAGCTGGTTCAGTCGGTGGTGGACTATGCCATCTACATGCTCGACCCTTCTGGGCATGTGGTGTCGTGGAATGCAGGCGCGCAACGGATCAAGGGTTACCGCGCCGACGAAGTGGTCGGCCGGCACTTTTCGCTGTTTTTTACCCCGCAGGACTGCGCTGACGGCCGCCCTGAGTGCCTGCTGCGCCAGGCGCTCGAGCAGGGTGTGGCACAGGATGAAGGCTGGCGGGTACGCAAGGATGGCACGCAGTTCTGGGCGTTGGCCGCACTGGATGTGATTCGCGACGAAGACGGCCAGATCGTCGGCCTTGCCAAGGTCACCCGTGACATTACCGACCGTCGTGAGTCTGCCATGCAACTGGATGCCATGCGCGCCCAGCTGTTCCAGGCGCAGAAGCTTGAGGCGCTTGGCCAGTTGACCGGTGGCCTGGCGCACGACTTCAACAACATGCTGACCATCATTCTCAGCTCGGCACGCCTGGCGCAGACTACCCAGGACCCGGTGCGGGCGCAGCGCATGCTGCAGCACATCATCGATGCCGGGCAGCGCGGCACCGAGCTGACTCAGCAATTGCTCAGCTTCGCCCGCCACCGCCAGCTCGATGTGGCCAGTGTTGCACCGGCTGCCCTGGTTGCCACCACCCGTGGCCTGCTGGAGCATGCGTTACCCAGTGCGATCACGCTGACGGTGGTGCTGCAACCGGACCTGCCGCTGATCGAAGTCGATGCCGGGCAGCTGCAAATGGTCTTGCTCAACCTGTTGTTCAATGCCCGCGACGCCATCACCGGCAATGGCCATATCGACCTGAGGGTGGAGCTGGTCGACTTGGCCGGCGAGGTAGAAGGGCTGCACGGCCGCTTTGTGTGCTTTGGGGTGGAGGACAGTGGCGAGGGTATCGCGCCCGAAGTGCTGCCACGCATCTTCGAGCCATTTTTCACCACCAAGCCCTTTGGCAAGGGTACTGGCCTGGGCCTTAGCCAGGTGTACGGCTTCGCCAGGCAGAGCGGTGGCGCTATTTGTGTCGATAGCGCGCCGGGTCGTGGAACTTGCATGCAACTTTATCTGCCAATGTATCAGAATCAGGCACTCAGCCCACTCGACAGGTAGACAACATGGCACAGGCACTCAGGCGGCTGATAACGGGCATCGACGGGCTCGATGCGTTGCTCAGGGGTGGCCTGGTGGCTGGCGCCTCCTACATCGTTCAAGGGCCACCGGGTGCCGGCAAGACCATTCTTGCCAACCAGCTGGCCCATAACCACGTGCGTGACGGTGGTCGGGTGCTGGTGGCTACCTTGCTCAGCGAGTCACATGAACGCTTGTTCCAGTACCTGTCAACGCTCGCGTTCTTCGACCCGGGGTTGATTGGTGACCAGATCCAGTTTGTCAGCGCTTTCGACACCCTGGAGCAGGAAGGGCTGGAGGCTGTGGTGCGCTTGCTGCGCCAGGAAATCGCCCGGCAAAAGGCCAGCCTGCTGATCGTCGACGGTGTGCTCAATGCCCGCGCCCGTGCACACACCACGCTCGACACCAAGAAGTTCGTTTCCGAACTGCAAGGCCACGCGGCGTTCGCGGGTTGTACCGTGTTGCTGCTGACCAGCGCCCGGCTGGAGGAGGGGAGCCCTGAGCACACCATGGTCGATGGGGTCATCGAGCTGGGTGAGCAGTTACTGGGCAGCCGTGCCGTGCGCCATGTCCAGTTACGCAAAACCCGCGGCAGTGGAGCGTTGTCGGGGCGCCACGAGTGCCTGATCGACGAAGCCGGCATGCACGTGTTTCCGCGCCTGGAAGCGCTGTTCAGCCACCCCAGCCAGGTCGCCAGCGGCAATGTGGGGCGCGTCACCAGCGGGGTACCCACGTTCGATGAAATGCTCGGCGGCGGGCTGGCGAACGGTTCGGTCAGCTTGTTGATCGGCCCGTCCGGTATTGGCAAGAGCTCGTTGTGCCTGGCATTTCTTGGCGCCAGTACCGCGCAAGCGCCAGGCTTGCATTTCGGCTTCTATGAAACGCCCGAGCGCCTGCGCAGCAAGGCCGCATCGCTGGGGTACGACTTTGCCGCGATGGAGCAAAGCGGCAGTTTGCAATTGTGTTGGCAACCCACCACAGAGGGGTTGCTCGACCAAGTGGGCGCGCGGCTGCTGGAGCGGGTCGCCGCACTGGGCAGCAAGCGCGTGGTGATCGACAGCCTGGGGGCATTCAGCCGCCTGGCCACCGACCCGGCCCGCCTCAATGCGTTCTTTCGCGCGTTGACCGGTGAGCTGCGCGCGCGCGGCGTCAGCGTGATGCTGACCTGGGAAATGCGCGATATTTTCGGCGCCGAGATCAGCGCACCGGCGCCGGACCTGTCGAGCATCGTCGACAACCTGATGCTGATGCGCTTTGTGGAGCTGGACTCGCAGCTGCGGCGTATGCTGTCGATCCTCAAGGTGCGTGACAGCCACCATGACCCGGCCTTGCACGAGCTGCTGATCGGGCCCCAGGGCATAACGCTACATAAGGCATTCGCCGGCAACAGCGGGGTGCTTTCGGGTACGCCGGTGCCGCAGGACGGCGGGTGACAGGCGGGGCAATGAACACCATTCTGATCGTCGATGACGAATACTTGATCGCCGATATCCTGGCCTTCGCCCTGGAGGAGGAAGGTTACGAGGTGAAAAAGGCCATCAACGGCAAGAAGGCGCTGGAAATGCTTGTGGCCGAGAGCGTGCAGTTGGTGATCACCGACTACATGATGCCGGTGCTCAATGGCGAGGAGCTGGTGCGCGCCATGCGTGACTGCTCGGCGCTGCGCGAGGTGCCAGTCATTCTCATGAGTGGCGCACAGGCCAGCCAGGTCTGTCCTGCCCTGTTCAAGGCCATTTTCGACAAGCCATTCGATATGGACAAGATGATTGCGAAGGTGCGTGAGCTACTGAAAGCCTGAGGCCTGCGGCCGAGCGCATCCATGCGCTTGGTCAGCCGGGATTCACTGTGAATCGTCGTGCTTTTCCGGGGCTGGGCTGCCGGCCTGGATGCGCTTGAAGATCTCTTCCCGATGGACCTGTACATCTTTCGGTGCATCGATACCGATCCTCACCTGCATCCCTTTGACGCCCAGAATGGTGACTTTGATGTCATCATTGATGACGATACTTTCGCCAACCTTACGGGTGAGTATCAGCATGTAGTTCTCCTTGGTGATAATAAAGTCCGCATGGCTAACTGCCGCGGCGGCGGGAGCGGGTCCCTGTTCCTTCTCATTAAAGACGCTTTCGGCGGATAGTAATTCCCCGACAGAAAAATTCTGTTGCGTACCTTCACTTGCAGGTGCCAAAGCAAACCGTCAGCGATTTGTCGGCCAAGGTGCTCGGTGGCAAGAATAGGGCCGTTGGCGGCCAATGGGAAATTTCTTCGCATCATGGCTTAAATAGACAGGCTTAATGACCGTCCTGTTCCTCTAGGGCTTGAAGAAATACCAGCAAAGCCACCTCTTCAGGGTCCAGGCCTTTGCGTATGCGGTGCTTTGGCAAGTCCGCCAGGCGGCCCAGGGCGTAGTGTTCGAGTACGGCGGGGTGGATGTAACAGCGCCGGCAGACCGCCGGGGTATTGCCTAGGCGCGTGGCCACCTGGCGAACGATGGCGGCCACCTGGCGTTTGGCCTCGGCCTCCGGTTCCCAGGCCAACGGCCTGAGCAGGTCCAGCGCCAGGCTGCTGCCAGCCCAGGTGCGGTAGTCCTTGGCGGTGAAGTCGGCACCTGTGAGTTGCTGCAGGAACTGGTTGACCTCGGCCGAGCCGACGCTATGGCGCTGGCCGTCGGCATCCAGGTACTGGAACAGCGCCTGCCCGGGCAGTTCCATGCAGCGCTTGAGCAGGTTGGCCAGGCGCCGGTCATTGAGGGTGACGTTGTGCTCGACGCCGCGCTTGCCGCGGAACTGGAAGCGAATGCTGCTGCCCTTGACCTCTACGTGGCGGTTGCGCAGGGTGGTCAGGCCGTACGACTGGTTGTCGCGCAGGTAGCGCTGGTTGCCAATGCGGATCAGCGTGTGGTCCAGCAGGCTCACCACCAGTGCCATGACCTTTTCCCGGTCCAGCCCTGGGCGTGCCAGGTAGGTTTCCAGTTGTGCGCGCAGTTTCGGCAAAACCTGGGCGAAGGCCAGCATGCGGCCGTACTTGTGCTGGTCGCGCAGTTCGCGCCATTGCACATGGTAGCGGTATTGCTTGCGGCCACGCGCATCACGGCCGGTGGCCTGCAGGTGGCCCTGGGGGTCGGCACAGATCCACACGTCGGTGTAGGCCGGGGGGATCACCAGGGCGGCAATGCGCGCCAGGGTGTCCTTGTCGCGGACCCGTTCGCCATCGGCGTCCAGGTAGATGAAGCGGTCGCGCCAACGGCGCCGGGTCAGGCCTGGCTGGCTGTCTTCGACATAGTGCAAACTGCGCGGCAGAGGGCAGTCGAGCATGGTGTTTGGCCTCGATCAGATCACTGATCAATGGACAACACGCGTGCCAGGTATGCTCAGCCCAGTAGCGCCACCGATTTGATCTGGGCGTACACGACCTGCCCTGCGTGCAGGGCGAGCTGCTCTGCCGAAAACCGGGTAATGCGCGCGAGCAGCAGGTTGCCGCCAGCGTCCAGGCTGACCAGTACATGCGCCGGGTTGGCCGCGGGGCGGGTTTCGCGCACCTGGACCGGCAAACGGTTGAGGATGCTCGAGGTGCTGTCAGCTGTCAGTGCCAGGCTTACGTCACGCGCCTGCACCTTGACCCGCAAGGTGTCGCCCATGGCCCGGGCGGCATGGGCGATGCGTAGCAAGTGCCCATTTTCGCCGGGCAGGCGCAGGTCGAGCAGATCGTAGTGCGGGTCGTGCCCCACCACCCGGCCTTCGAACACCACCCCGGCGTCATCGTCCTGGGCCAGCGGCAGATCGAGGCGGGCGAGGGTTTCGCCAATGGGGCCGCTGGCCACGGCTCGGCCGTGTTCCAGCAGCACCAGGTGGTCGGCCAGGCGTGCCACCTCATCTTGTGCGTGGCTGACATACACCAGCGGGATGTCCAGCTCACCGTGCAGGCGTTCCAGGTACGGCAGTATCTCGCGCTTGCGTGGGCCGTCGAGGGCGGCCAGCGGCTCATCCATCAATAGCAGCTGCGGGCTGCTGAGCAGGGCGCGGGCGATGCCAACCCGCTGCGCCTCACCACCCGACAAAGTCGCCGGGCGGCGCTCCAGCAAATGGCCGATACCCAACAGCTGGCTGGCCTGGCCCAGGCTGACTTTGCGTTCGGCGGCCGCCAGGCGGCGCCAGCCGAATTCCAGGTTGGCGCGCACCGACAGGTGTGGGAACAGGCTGGCCTCCTGGAATACATAGCCCACCGGGCGTAGGTGGGGAGGGCGGAAATAACCACGGCTGCTGTCCTGCCAGACCTCGCCGTTGACCTCGACATAGGCGTTGGCAGCCCGCTCCAGCCCCGCCAGGCAGCGCAGGCAAGTGGTCTTGCCAGAGCCGGACTGACCGAACAGGGCGCTGATGCCGCGGCCGGGCAGGCGCAGGTCTACGTCCAGGGTAAAGTCGTCACGTGGCAGGTTCAGGCGCGCCACTATCGATGCAGTCATCTCAGCTCCAGCCGGCTTTACTGCGGCGCCCGGTGTACAGCAACAGCAGCACCAGGAACGAGAACACCAGCATGGCGCCGGCCAGCCAGTGTGCTTGTGAATATTCCATGGCCTCGACGTGATCGAAGATCTGTACCGAGACCACGCGCGTCTTGTCGGGAATGTTGCCACCGATCATCAACACCACACCGAATTCACCCACGGTGTGGGCGAAACCGAGAATGCTGGCGGTGACGAAACCGGGGCGCGCCAGCGGCAGCACCACATGGAGGAAACAGTCCCACGGGCTGGCGCGCAGGGTGGCCGCGACCTCCAGCGGGCGCTGGCCGATGGCGGCAAAGGCGTTCTGCAACGGCTGGACCACGAAGGGCATGGAATAGACGGTCGAACCAATGACCAGGCCGGTGAAGCTGAACACCACGGTGCCCAGGCCCATGGCCTGGGTGGCCTGGCCGAGCCAGCCGTGGGGGCCGAGGGCGATCAGCAGGTAGAAGCCGATGACGGTCGGTGGCAGCACCAGCGGCAGCGCCACCACCGCGCCCACCGGCCCGCGTAGCCAGGAGCGCGTGCGCGCCAGCCACCAGGCGACCGGCGTGCCGATGATCAGCAGGATCACCGTGGTCAGGCTGGCCAGTTTGACGGTCAGCCAGATGGCACCCAGGTCACTGGCATCCAGCGGCATCAGATTTCATAACCGTAGGACTTGATCAGGGCGGCGGCCTTTGGCCCCTTCAGGTATTCGATCAGGGCCTTGGCGGCGGCATTGTCCTTGCCTTTGTCGAGCAGTACGGCGTCCTGGCGGATCGGGTCGTGCAGGTTGGCCGGTACGATCCAGGCCGAGCCTTGGGTCACTTTACCGTCCTTGAAGATTTGTGACAGCGCGACAAAACCCAGTTCGGCATTGCCGGTGGAGACGAACTGGAAAGCCTGGGTGATGTTCTGGCCTTCGACGATCTTGCCTTTGGTGGCCGCGGTAAGCTGCAGTTTGTCCAGTACCTGGGTGGCGGCCAGGCCGTATGGCGCGGCCTTGGGGTTGGCGATGGCCAGGTGGCTGAATGCGTTTTGTTTCAGCACCTCGCCCTTGGCGTCGACGTAGCCTTCTTTCGCCGACCACAGCGCCAAGGTGCCGATGGCGTAGGTGAAGCGCGAACCGGGGACGATCTGCTTTTCTTCCTCGAGCTTTTTCGGGGTTGTGTCATCGGCGGCAAGGAACACCTCGAAGGGCGCGCCGTTCTTTATCTGGGCGTAAAACTGCCCCGTGGCGCCGTAAGCCGCGACCAGTGTATGGCCGGTTTCGTGTTCGAAGTCCTTGGCAATGGCCTGGATGGGCGCCGTGAAGTTCGCCGCGACGGCCACTTGAACCTCGTCGGCCCAGGCGGTGTTCAAGGCAAACAGACTGGCCATGGCAGTGAAGGCCAGGTGAGACGGGCGGATACGCATGCAGGCAGCTCCTTGGGGTATCGTTATATTCACAACTATATAGCGATAGGCCAGTTGTCGGGAAGGGCTGCTGGGTGCATTCGCAAGGATGGTGTGATTGCGGGCTTACGAAAGGTTGCCGCAGGCCGCACAGGCGCGGTCTACCCGGCAACCCTGGCCAGTGCCTTGGCCGCGATGTCCCGGGTCAGCGCCTCGGCCGGCATACGCCGCCCCAACCGCAACGCCTGCC
Source organism: Pseudomonas sp. p99-361 (assembly GCF_003935475.1). Taxonomy (NCBI): domain Bacteria; kingdom Pseudomonadati; phylum Pseudomonadota; class Gammaproteobacteria; order Pseudomonadales; family Pseudomonadaceae; genus Pseudomonas; species Pseudomonas sp. p99-361. Next base: position 81,152 of record NZ_RHQO01000016.1, read on the forward strand.
CTGACCACAAGTTGCTGAAGTCGCTGTTGCCCTGCGGCTCGGTGATTGCCCTTAACGGCATCAATGCCCCGCCCGCCAGCGGAAACGCTGGTGCCAGCGCGCTCATCGGCCCCAGCTCGCGCATGATACGGTTGTTGATGCCGCGGGCCGGGCGGCCGGTAAACAGGTTGGTCAGCGCCGTGTCACTGGCAGGCGCACTGTCCAGCGCCTGCCGATGTGCTGGCGAAACCTTGGCCTCGGGGCAGAACAGGTACGCCGTGCCGATCTGCACGGCAGATGCGCCCAGGGCCAGGGCCGCCACCAGGCCGCGATGGTCAGCGATGCCACCGGCGGCGATGACCGGCAGGCGGACCGCGTCGGCCACCTGCGGTACCAGGGCAAAGGTGCCGATCTGGCTGGTGATGGCGTCGCTGAGAAACATGCCGTGATGGCCGCCGGCTTCATAACCCATGGCGATGATGGCGTCACAGCCGTTGCGCTCCAGCCAGACGGCCTCTTGCACGGTAGTGGCGGTGCAGAGCACCTTGGCACCGCTGGCCTGTACCCGTTGCAGCAGGTCGGACTGGGGCAAGCCAAAGTGGAAGCTCACCACTTCCGGCCGCAGTTGTTCGACCAGTTGGCAACTCGCCTCATCGAAAGGCGCACGGTTCGAGACCGGGGTGGGCGCCGCGAAATCCGCCCCCACTTCGCTGTAGTAGGGGGCGAGCGCCTGCTTCCAGCGCGCGTCGCGCTCGGCGTCGGGCGCGGGTGGCTGGTGGCAGAAAAAGTTCAGGTTCAAGGGGCGCCCCGGGCAGCCGGCGCGGAATGCAGCAATTTCGGCGCGCACCTGCTCACCGTTGAGCATGGCGCAGGGTAGGGCGCCCAGGCCGCCGGCCGAGCCCACCGCAATGGCCATGGCCGAGCCGGTTGCCCCCGCCATGGGGGCCTGCAGAATGGGCAACTCGATGCCCAGCAGGTCGAGGATACGGCGGTCGGGCCAGTGGCGCATGCGAGGTCTCCTTGCGCTGGCGAACGGTGCGGCGGCTACTACTACAGGGCCTTGCTGACCTGAATGTCGCTGATCTTGTCGGCGTCTTCACCATGGATTTTGCGCAAGGCTTCGAGGGCTTGCGCTTGCGAGGCGTCGGGCATCAGCGCGAAGTCCCAGCGACGCTGGCCGTCGAGTTTGTATTTGATCACGTACTTGATGGTCTGGGTCATGGTGGCCTTATCTGAGTTTCGACGACGAGCGACGGATGATCTTGATCTTGTGGATCAGGGTGGGCTTGCGGGTAACCGAGATCGGGCGGGTGGTCACGGTATCGATGGTGATATTCCAGAACCCGGTGCTGGGCACGGTGATCTTCGCCGGAAACTTCTCGAAGTGGCCGCCGTGGTAGGTATGACGGCCGCCGTTCTTGAAGCTGCGGAAGTTGGCGTCGTTCATCAGGCGGATATTGCAGCGCTGGGAACACTCGATGACGACGATGTCGTCCTCATTGAGGTGCTCGCGCTGGTGTACGAATTTCATGTGATGCTCCGCAAGGTTTGGTTCAGCAAAGGCAAAAGATACCACGATGTGCCGTTATACTGCCGCGCTGTTCGCCGGGCTTGGATAATTCTGCCAAAGCACGGAGCAAAACTGCCTGACGGTGGTCGAACGGGGTTCGTACAAGTTGAGGTATGACAGATGAAGTGGATGGTGGCCGCGTTGACACTGGCACTGGGTGGCTGTGTCAGTGTTTCCGAGTTGGAGCAATCGCATGCGACCCTGGATGTGATTTCTGGCAAGACGCCCCGCGAGTATGCCGATTGCGTCAAGGCGCAGCTTGCCGACAGCCGTGACCCACTGGTGGAAGAGCGGCGCGGTGACGGCCTTCGCCTGACGGTGCCGCAGAAGCTGACAGCATGTGCTGGCCCGGCCGCCCTGCTGGATATCGATGAGCGTGGCGGCGGCAGCAGCATCAAGCTGCATGAGCGGCTGAGCAACTTCCCGCTGCGCCTGGGCGATGTGCGCACGGCAGCTACCCACTGCATCTCGGGGAGTTGATCTGAGGCAAGTAAAGGGCGGTTAATGGGCTATTGGCCATCAGATCGGCCGGCCTGACGTTGTTGCGATTTCCCCGACGGGGCTAGTATCCATTTGCTTATGTTTTTTAAGCCTAAGCTTATAACAAAAGAAATGGAGATTCGTGATGACACCGTTGAGTCGCGTCGTGATCGGCAGCCTGCTGATCCTGGCCTGGCCCGGGGCGCATGCCGCCGATGGCCAGAAAATTTTCACCCAAGGCGGGGCCAACCCCGCCGCCCTGGCCTGCCTGGGTTGCCATGGCCCGGACGCCAAGGGCATCGCTGCGGCGGGCTTTCCGCGGCTGGCCGGCCTGCCGGCTGCTTACCTCAGCAAGCAATTGCATGATTGGCGCAGTGGCAGCCGCAAGCAGGCGGTGATGGAGCCGTTGGCCAAGGCCCTGAGCGAAGAGGAAATCACCGCCGTCAGCAGCTACCTGGCCAGCCTGCCGGCAGTCAAGGTCGTCGATGGGCGCCGCCAGCAGATTGCCGGTGACCCTACCACCCGCCTGGCCCTTTACGGCGACTGGAACCGGCATATCCCTGGTTGCGTGCAATGCCACGGTCCGGGTGGCGGTGGTGTTGGCGAGCACTTTCCGCCTTTGGCCGGGCAGCCTGCCAGTTATCTGGTGGCGCAGCTCAATGCCTGGCGCGACGGCAGCCGCAGCAATGACCCGAACCAGCTGATGGTCGGCGTGGCCAAGGCCATGACCGATGACGAGATCAAGGCTGTTGCCGAGTTCTTCGCCCGCCCCGCCAGCCAGGAGGTCAAACCATGAAACCGCTGATCCCCGCTCTGTTGCTGCTGGTTGTGGGCAGTGCCCAGGCCGCGCCTATCGCCATGGAAGACCAGTCGCAACTGAAGGTCCCCGGCAAGCAGGCCGCCCTGCAGTTCACGCCCCCGGCGGAAGACGAGCTGCCCGCCAATGCCTTCGGCAAGATGGTGCGTGAAGGCCATGCCTTGTTCGTCGATACCCGCCGGCTGATGCCCGAGGCGGTGGGCAACGGCATGAACTGCAGCAACTGCCACCTCGACCAGGGGCGTATGGCCCATTCGGCGCCACTGTGGGGCGCGTACCCCATGTACCCCGCCTATCGCAAGAAAAACGACAAGGTCAACACCTTTGCCGAGCGCATTCAGGGCTGCTTCCAGTTCAGCATGAATGGCAAGCCGCCGGCCGCGGACAGCCCGCAGATGACGGCGCTGTCGGTGTACGCGTACTGGCTGTCGACCAAGGCGCCGACCGGCGTCGAAATTGCCGGGCGCGGTTACCCGGAAGTCGCGCAGCCTGCAGGCGGGTACGACTTCACGCGTGGCCAGCGGGTGTACCGCGAGCAATGCGCGATTTGCCATGGTGACAACGGTGAAGGGCAGAAAGTGGCGGGCGAATATGTGATGCCGCCGCTGTGGGGCGAGGACAGCTACAACTGGGGCGCCGGTATGCACCGTATCAACACGGCGGCATCCTTCATCAAGTACAACATGCCACTGGGCAAGCCGGGCAGCCTCAGCGACCAGCAGGCCTGGGATGTTGCGGCATGGATCAACCGGCATGAACGGCCGCAGGATCCCCGCCTGGTAGAAGGCTCTGTCGAGAAGACGCGGGTGAAATTCCATGCCAATGACGGCGTGAACCTGTATGGGCAGAAGGTCGATGGCGTGCTGGTCGGGCAGGGGACCGGTAGCTGACGGGTGCCTGTAGCGAACGCTTGGCGGGTAAACCTGGCCTGCAACGGTGGTTGTGGAAGCAGGTTTGCTCGCCAGGAGGCCACCACAGGCATGCGTGAGCTGTGGCATTTCACTTGCATGTCTGCTGGCGATATTTGCGATCCCTCGGAACTATCTACACTTGCTTATCTCTATCTACCCATCGGTCGGCCGCAGGTCAGGCATTGTAAGGTTTGTGCCGCCTGATTAGACTGCGCCGAATTCCACAGGCCTAGCCTTTTGTAAGGACGTATATGATCAAGAAATGCTTGTTCCCGGCAGCCGGCTACGGTACGCGCTTCCTGCCTGCTACCAAAGCCATGCCCAAGGAAATGCTGCCGGTGGTCAACAAGCCACTGATCCAGTATGGCGTTGAAGAGGCATTGGATGCCGGCCTGAGCGAAATCTCCATCGTGACCGGCCGCGGCAAGCGCGCCCTGGAAGACCACTTCGACATCAGCTACGAGCTGGAAAACCAGATCAAGGGCACCGACAAGGAGAAATACCTGGTCGGTATCCGCCGCCTGCTGGACGAGTGCTCGTTCTCGTACACCCGCCAGACCGAAATGAAAGGCCTGGGCCATGCCATTCTCACCGGGCGCCCGCTGATCGGCGACGAGCCGTTTGCAGTGGTGCTGGCGGACGACCTGTGCGTCAACCCGGAAGGTGACGGCGTGCTGACCCAGATGGTCAAGCTGTACAACCAGTTCCGCTGCTCGATCATCGCCATCCAGGAAGTCGACCCCCAGGAAACCAACAAGTACGGTGTCATCGCCGGTGACATGATCCGTGACGACATCTTCCGCGTTACCAACATGGTCGAGAAGCCTGCACCGGAAGATGCGCCGTCGAACCTGGCGATCATTGGCCGTTACATCCTGACGCCGGATATCTTCGACATCATCAAGAACACCGAGCCAGGCAAGGGCGGCGAAATCCAGATCACCGACGCGCTGATGCAACAGGCGCAGAACGGCTGCGTGATCGCCTACAAGTTCAAGGGCAAGCGCTTCGACTGCGGTGGCGCCGAGGGCTACATCGACGCGACCAACTTCTGCTTCGAGAACTACTACAAGACTGGCAAGGCTTACTGATACAGCCGCTGCTTGTAGCAACACTGCGATGACTGGGGCCGCCGCGCGGCCCTTCGCGGGCAGGCCCGCTCCTACAGATACCGCGCACGCCTTTGGCGTGCGCCCACCTGATGGGAGCGGGTCTGCCACGAAGGGCTGCAAAGCGGCCTCAGTGCGTTATGCTGGTCGCCTGCTAGGAGAGAGAACACATGGCCTACGATTTTGATCTGTTCGTGATTGGCGCCGGCTCCGGCGGGGTGCGCGCTGCGCGCTTTGCCGCTGGTTTTGGTGCAAAAGTGGCAGTGGCTGAAAGCCGTTACCTGGGCGGCACCTGTGTCAACGTCGGCTGCGTGCCGAAAAAGCTGCTGGTCTACGGTGCGCATGTGGCCGATGAACTGGAACAGGCTGCCGGTTACGGCTGGTCCGTGGAAGAAGGGCACTTCGACTGGGGTACCCTGATTGCCAACAAGAACCGTGAGATCGAGCGCCTGAACGGCATCTACCGTAACCTGCTGGTGAACAGTGGAGTGGCCCTGCTGCAGGGGCACGCGCGCCTGACCGGGGCCAATGAAGTGGAAGTGGAGGGCCAACGCTACAGTGCCAGGCACATCCTGATCGCCACCGGTGGCTGGCCGCAGGTGCCGGACATTCCAGGCAAGGAACTGGCAATCACCTCCAACGAAGCCTTCTACCTCAAGAGCCTGCCACGCCGGGTGCTGGTGGTCGGCGGTGGCTACATCGCGGTTGAGTTCGCCGGTATCTTCCAGGGCCTGGGGGCGGCTACTTCGCTGCTGTACCGTGGCGACCTGTTCCTGCGCGGTTTCGATGGTTCGGTACGTACCCATTTGAAGGAAGAGCTGGAAAAACGCGGCCTCGACCTGCAGTTCAATGCCGATATCCAGCGCATCGACAAGCTTGAAGACGGTAGCCTGAAGGCCACGCTCAAGGATGGCCGCGAGTTGCAGGCCGACTGCGTGTTCTATGCCACCGGCCGACGCCCGATGCTGGACAACCTGGGCCTGGAAAACACCGGCGTCGAGCTGGACGAGCGTGGCTATATCCGGGTCGATGAACAATACCAGACGACCGCGCCGTCGGTCCTGGCCATTGGTGACGTGATTGGCCGGGTGCAACTGACCCCGGTGGCGCTGGCCGAAGGCATGGCGGTGGCGCGGCGCCTGTTCAAGCCCGAGCAGTACCGCCCGGTGGACTACCAGAACATCCCCACAGCCGTGTTCAGCCAGCCGCCAATCGGTACCGTGGGGCTGACGGAAGAACAGGCGCTGGCGGCAGGGCACAAGGTGCAGATATTCGAAAGCCGCTTCCGCGCCATGAAACTGACCCTGACCGACATCCAGGAAAAGACCCTGATGAAGCTGGTGGTCGATGCCGACACCGACAAGGTGCTGGGCTGCCACATGGTCGGCCCTGATGCCGGCGAGATCATTCAGGGCCTGGGTATTGCCCTGAAGGCCGGCGCCACCAAGCAGCAATTCGACGAAACCATCGGCGTGCACCCGACGGCCGCCGAAGAGTTCGTCACCCTGCGTACGGCTAGCCGTTGATCTATGCGTTACGTTGAAGGGGCGGGGCAGCCCGCTCCTACAACTGAGTCTTCTATCAAGTACCTCTGGCTATAGCCAAAACCAATCACGAGCATGAGGTTTGCCAATGAGCCTTCAGCAGGATGATTAGTTAGGATTCTATCCATCAACTGATTCCAACCCCATGAAGGAGCGTCTCTCATGCCAATCATCAACAGCCAGGTCAAACCGTTCAACGCTACCGCCTACCACAAAGGCGAGTTCGTGCAGGTCAGCGAAGCCGACCTGAAAGGCAAGTGGTCCGTCGTGTTCTTCTACCCGGCCGACTTCACCTTCGTTTGCCCGACCGAGCTGGGTGACCTCGCCGACAACTACGCCGAGTTCCAGAAGCTGGGCGTGGAAATCTACGGCGTGTCCACCGACACCCACTTCACCCACAAAGCCTGGCACGACACGTCGGACACCATCGGCAAAATCCAGTACCCGCTGATCGGTGACCCAACCCACGTCATCTCGCGCAACTTCGACGTGCTGATCGAAGAAGCTGGCCTGGCTGATCGCGGTACCTTCGTGATCAACCCGGAAGGCCAGATCAAGATCGTCGAACTGAACGACGGTGGTGTAGGCCGCGATGCAGCTGAGCTGCTGCGCAAAGTGAAAGCTGCCCAGTACGTTGCTGCCCACCCAGGCGAAGTTTGCCCGGCCAAGTGGAAAGAAGGCGAAGCCACCCTGGCGCCATCGCTGGACCTGGTCGGCAAGATCTAAGGCCATGCGCGCAACAACGCGGGCGGTAGGCAGCCGCCAAAGCTGAACAAGCTACCGCCCCGTCAAACGCCCGGGCGACCTCGCCTGGGCGTTTTTGTATCCGAGTATTGAAGAAGGAATCGCCCGTATGTTGGACGCCACGCTTAAATCGCAACTGAAAACCTACCTGGAGCGGGTCACCCAGCCGATCGAGATCGTTGCCTCCCTCGACGACGGCGCGAAGTCCCGTGAATTGCATGACCTGCTGGTGGAGATCGCCAGCTTGTCCACACTCATTACCCTCAGCGCGGACGGCACCGATGCCCGTCGACCTTCGTTCTCGTTGAGCCGCCCGGGTGCTGGCGCCGATGGCAAAGGTATCAGCCTGCGCTTCGCCGGCATCCCCATGGGCCACGAATTCACCTCGCTGGTGCTGGCACTGCTGCAAGTCGGCGGCCACCCTTCCAAGGCCAGTGCCGAAGTGATCGAACAGATCCAGGCATTGGAAGGCGAATTCACCTTCGAAACCTATTTCTCGCTGTCGTGCCAGAACTGCCCGGACGTGGTCCAGGCGTTGAACCTGATGGCCGTGCTCAACCCCAACGTGCGCCACGTGGCCATCGACGGCGCGCTGTTCCAGGGTGAAGTGGAAGCGCGCAAGATCATGGCAGTACCGAGCATCTACCTGAACGGTGAGTTGTTTGGCCAGGGGCGCATGGGCCTGGAGGAAATCCTCGGCAAGATCGACACCAGCGCCGGTGCGCGCCAGGCCGAGAAGATCAACGCCAAGGACGCTTTCGATGTGCTGGTTGTGGGCGGTGGCCCGGCTGGCGCGGCGGCTGCCATCTACGCAGCGCGCAAGGGCATTCGTACCGGCGTGGCTGCCGAGCGCTTCGGTGGCCAGGTACTCGACACCCTGGCCATCGAGAACTTCATCTCGGTGCAGGAAACCGAAGGGCCAAAACTGGCGACTGCACTCGAAGAGCACGTCAAGCAGTACGACGTCGACATCATGAACCTGCAGCGCGGCGAAGCATTGGTTCCGGCCACCGACGGCGGCTTGCATGAAGTGCGCCTGGCGGGCGGCGCATCGCTCAAGGCCAAGACTGTGATCCTGGCCACCGGTGCCCGCTGGCGTGAAATGAACGTGCCGGGTGAGCAGGAATACCGCGCGCGTGGCGTGGCTTACTGCCCGCACTGCGACGGCCCGTTGTTCAAAGGCAAGCGCGTGGCAGTGATTGGTGGTGGCAACTCGGGTGTTGAGGCCGCCATTGACCTGGCCGGTATTGTTGCCCAGGTGACGCTGATCGAATTCGACAGCCAACTGCGCGCCGACGCGGTGTTGCAGCGCAAGCTGCACAGTTTGTCTAACGTGAAAGTGATCACCAGTGCGCTGACTACCGAGGTGCTTGGCAACGGCGAGAAAGTCACTGGCCTGCGCTACAAGGATCGCGCCACGGACGAGCAGCATGAAGTCGCGCTGGAAGGCATCTTCGTGCAGATTGGCCTGTTGCCGAACACCGACTGGCTCAAAGGTACCGTCGAGCTGTCACCGCGCGGCGAGATCATTGTCGATGCCAAGGGCCAGACCAGCATTCCAGGGGTGTTCGCTGCGGGGGACGTGACCACCGTGCCGTACAAGCAGATCGTGATTGCGGTGGGTGAGGGGGCCAAGGCTTCGCTGGCGGCCTTCGACCACCTGATCCGGACCTCGGCACCGGCGTAAGCCTGGGCTGGCCCTGCCTTCGAAGGCGGAGCAACTGTCTTTCTCAAAATTTGAAAAGCCTGCGCGATTCACCTGTAGGAGCGGGCAAGCCCGCGAAGCAGACGACGCGGTGTCTGGCACCGGCTTTGCCGGTGTTCGCGGGCATGCCCGCTCCCACAGGGTGTCTGCGCTGGCTTAGAGTTGCCGCCGTACTTGCAGGAGCGGCTCTAGCCGCGAAAAGGCCAGCACTCGCAAGGCATCAAACCCAGGCTGTCTATGCTTACGGCATCCACCCTCAGGAAGCCGTATCATGACGCTGATCAGCCGCGAACCCTGGTGGCTAGTCCCGCCCAAGCCCGGCCAGACGGAGCAGGACCTGCATTGGGGTTACCTGGAAATCTACGCCGACGGTCGCACCGTATTCGTCGACCAGCGCCCCAGCGACCGGGAGCTGGCCGAGCGCAAAAGCTGCCGCAACTTCCCCGACCCCGAGCCGTGACCGCCTAGCCTTCCAAGTCTGCCAGGCGCGCTTCCAGCGCTGCGATGCGGGCTTCAAGCGCTTCAATACGCTCCTCCGACACGCTGCTGCCACTGCTGCGCTGGCCGCCCTCCTGCTGACGTGCAGCAAGAATCGCCTCGATCTCCGCCGGGTCGCCCAACGCATGGGTATAACGGTCTTCGCGCTGGCCCGCCTGGCGTGGCAGGTGCAAGGCCAGGTCGCGCGAGATCAGGCGCTCCAGCTGGTGCTGGATCTGCTCGGTGTCGTCGAAATCATGCAGGCGGTTGCTGCGGGTCAGCAGTTCGTTGAGGGTCTGCGGGCCACGCAGGAACATCAGGCCCATCAGCACCAGTTGCGCCGGTACCAGCTCCAGGGCCTTGTCCACCCGCTGCTCCCAGCGATCGGCGCGGCTGCCCATCTGCAGGCGGGTCATGCCCTGCGCTTCAAGGTTGCGCAAGGCCTGGCCGACCTGGCCTGGGGTAAGATTCATGACGGGCTCGCGGCTGGTTTTCTGGTTGCAGGCTAGGACCAGGGCGTTGAGGGTCAGCGGGTAGCTCTCCGGGCTGGTGGCCTGCTTTTCGATCAACGCGCCGAGGACACGGATCTCGGTGCTGCTCAAGCGGCCTTCACCGGCGGTTTCGTATTCTGACATGGCCCTGTCTCATTACTGGGGAAAGGTCACTAGGGTAGGTAATGCTATCGTGTAAGGCAATTGCGGCTGCTGGTGAGAGCGGGTGAGCCCGCTCCGGCCAGCAGCCCGAAGAAAATCAGGCGCTACGCCTAATGCCGGTCAGTCAAGACGCGGGGATGCAGCCCATCGCCGGCAAGCCAGCTCCCACAGGGATCGCCTTAGGGCTGACAGGTGTTTGCCACAAGGTATGGCAGCGCCTTTGAGATCGAGCGCCGCCCGCGCGGCGCAATCGCGAGCTGCGCTCGCTCCTACGTTTGTTTCGGGCCAGTAACGCCTG